>JALVAL010000161.1 GCA_027011205.1 Gammaproteobacteria bacterium | reverse complement strand
GTTTTAACTGTTAATGAGAAAGCACCTATTATTGTCAATATGGAAGAAAGACACAGGATTATAATAGAGGCTCTGGGCTCACCATACAGAAATGTTTATTCCTAAATGTAGGTGATGAAAGTCAGTTGCAGGAAAATTGTCCGTTACTTGTACATTTTGTCGATTAAGCACAAAATTTTAAGCTCTGTTATCCAAAGATTGCTACTTATCTGATTTATGCTACATCTTTGAATATTTCTGGATGATGAAGAGCAATTTCAGCTAGTTTTAGCATTACACCAGGAGGTGAATAACGTCCTTGCTCCCAGTCACGCAAAGTAGCAACAGGCGTGTGAATTAATTCAGAAAAAGCTTGTTGTGATAAATTTAATTGCTTTCGCGCATCCCTGATTAAGATTTGTTCAGGGGTGTAAAATTTGCCTTGCTGACCTGCAACTGATTCTTTCAGGCTTTTTTCCAGGTCAGGTAACATTTCGCCAGCATCATCTTCTATAGCGTCTTTTATATTTTCAATATTCATGTCCGTTTAACCTTTTTTATATCATTGGCAGTCATATTTTCTTGTTTTACCTTTTTATAAATATAGATAAGTTCAATGACGCCCTGTTCAGATAAGTTAAAATAAATTATTCGTGTGCCACTTCTTTTTCCACTACCTTTTACTGCCCATCGAATTTTCCTGGCACCTTCCGCATTAGGGATAACATCGCCCGCTTTGGGATTATTTGAAATGAAACTTATAAAATCAAGGCGTTCATCTTCAGTCCATATTTTATTTCAGTCCATATTTTATCTGCTAATTTTGAAAAAGTGGGCGTTTCAATTACTGTTTTCATAAAATGATTATACGGGACACCCGTATAATGTCAATATTAATCTAAAGATTATGAATGACTGATTTCTATCCAAATCGGTCATTTTTTAGACTTTTCCGGGGTGGGAAAAATGTCCGTTAATTGTACTGTGGATGGTTCTTAAAATCCGCTTAATTCTGGCTAATACCACTTTCCATAGCCATCCAGTAAAGTTAACCCTGAAAAATAGCTATCTACCAAGCCGTTTTATCTCAGAAACACCAAGCCTAAAGGTTTTGGCAGAGAGTATTTAGGGAGTATTTAGGGGACAGACCACATATCACTCCTGGAGCAGATGATGCATCAGGAATGGAGTGCTATAAAGTAATAAAAATGTGGTCTGTTCCCGTTTTTGCTCCATTTTTGCCACCAATGAAACATCAGGAGGGGGGCGAGAACTATCCTGACACCTATCGGGTTCATGCCAGGCAGTCCCTGGCATGAAATAAATTATTGTATTTGATTCTTATTGTTAATGCGTTATGATAAATTATAGACTAGGTTAGAAGTTTTATGGACACTTACTCTTGCATGGAATTTTGTTATATCTCTGCATCTTTTTTTCCTTCAATTGGTGTTCCGGGGAAAAATCAGCCTCCATTTCTGTTGTACCTCTAAATAAATATAGTCACTATTTTAATTGATAGGGCTGATTTTGCCTTTGCTGTAAAAAGGTTTCTGCGCATTATAAAAATTGTTAGACATATTAGCGTTATCCACATAAATTGGAGATGATTCATGTCAAAATCAAATAACATTTATACCTATCGCGGTGGAGAAAAAATTGAACTAAAAAAAAGTCCCAATCAAATGGTCGTCAGGATTTTGCCAGATGATCTTGATGATGAGGCTATTATCAAATCCGAGCAGGTTTCGTCGGCATCGACCCGGCTGACAACCCGTGCCGATGCCCTGGAGTCTATGATGACTCGCAGCCGCCTGATAGCACCGACACATCATGCTTATTATGAAGCTGAAAGCGGTAAGGAATTGCTGACCAGCGATCGCATTATTGTGACTTTTTATAATGTCCTGTCTGATCAGCAGATCGATGAGTTTGCCACACGCTATGCCCTGATCATCAAGGAAAAATACAGTAATCGGGATTATCTTTTTCAATTGACCAATTATACCGGTATGAATCCAGTTAAACTGGTGGTTCGGCTCATTGAAGATGAGGACCTGGTGGAAAATGCTGAGCTTGATTTGAATCAGCGAATGCATGTTTATAATGTCCCCATACCCAAAGATCCGGAATACCTTCAGCAGTGGCATCTGCACACTAATTTTAATGATGCGGATTATGATCCCCGTTCATCCACTTTGTGTGAAGATGCATGGCAGTTATTAGGTCATTATGGCAATGAGGAAGTTGTGGTTGCAGTCAGTGATGATGGTTGTAAACTGGATCATGTTGATTTTGATTCGGATAGAAAATTTTCGGACTGGGGATATTTACGCGGCAGTCGCCTGATCAAATCCTCTGATATTGATGCCGATACAAATGAAATGTATAAATCAGGCTCTAATCATGGTACCTCATGCTGCGGTGTTATCGCAGGTGAAGTGGATGCAAGGTTAACCGTCGGCGCTGTGCCGGGTTGCCGCTTGCTGCCTGTACAGTGGGAATCATCAGGTCCTTCTTTATTTATCAGCGATTCCAAATTATTAACCGTGTTAAATTTTATTGCTGATAAAGCAGACGTTATGTCTAATTCCTGGGGCGGTGTGCCAACCAGTTTGTGGTCATTGCAAGTGATTAATCGTGTCAAGGAACTGGCGCAAAATGGCGGACGCCGGGGAAAAGGCATTGTCTTCCTATGGGCGGCCGGGAATGAAAATTGTTTGCTCAATTACCAGGCTGATCAGGAAGTGCCTTATGATCATGGCGTTGAAGAGCAGGGCGGTTCTCTCGTGTGGGTGGGGGTTAACAGTACCAATGTGTTTCGCAACAATTTAGTCGGTATCCCCGGTATGATGCATATTGCAGCCCTGGCTAGCACGGCCAGACGCAGTCATTATTCCAATTATGGTCCGGGAATTTCTCTGTGCGCGCCAACCAGTAACAGCCATACCTATTATCGTATGATCGTCAGGGGACTGGGTATTACCACAACAACCGGTAGTGCTGGTGGTGTCACTGAAAATTTTGGCGGTACTTCCAGCGCAACACCGCTGGTTGCCGGGATTAGTGCCTTAACTCTTTCTGCGAACCCGAATTTAACGGCGCTTGAGGTCGTTGAAATTTTAAAACAGACGGCATCCAAAGATTTGAATTTTGATGCTTATCCTCGTACACCAGCGGCGAGTTTTGATAATGATACCAGTTGGGACGTATCGCCCATTGCTCCGTTTGACCAGGGTGATTTTATCGATAATGGCGATACCGAAGGCAGTTGGAGCCCCTGGTTTGGT
>JALVAL010000160.1 GCA_027011205.1 Gammaproteobacteria bacterium | reverse complement strand
GTACGGGCTCCTTTGGTAATGCTGTTTTGCGTCGGTTTTTAGAAACGGATGTCAAAGAAATTCGTATTTTTTCCCGTGATGAATTAAAACAGGATGATATGCGCAAGCAGTATAATAACCCCAAACTAAAATTCTATCTAGGCGATGTACGGGATATTAACTCATTGACGGATGTGCTTCGAAATGTTGATTATGTATTTCACGCGGCGGCATTAAAACAGGTTCCATCATGTGAATTTTATCCCATGCAGGCAGTACAGACGAACATTGTAGGTACTGAGAATTTACTAAATTGTGCAATTGCTGCAAAAGTAAAAAATGTAATTGTATTAAGTACTGATAAGGCTGTTTATCCTATTAATGCCATGGGTGTTTCCAAGGCAATGATGGAAAAAGTCGTGGTCGCTAAATCACGTAATCTTGCTGATAATGAAACTGTAATTACCTGTACCCGCTATGGTAATGTTATGGCCTCAAGGGGCTCAGTAATTCCCCTGTTTATTGATCAGATTAGAAATGGAAAGGAAATAACGGTAACTGATCCTGCTATGACCCGTTTTATGATGAGCCTGGATCAGGCAGTTGAACTGGTTTTATTTGCATTTGAAAATGGTAGAAATGGTGATATTTTTGTTCAAAAAGCACCTGCAGCAACGGTTGGATTGTTAGCCAAAACCTTAAAAAATCTATTAAATAAGCCTGAACATAAAATTAGTGTTATTGGTACCCGTCATGGTGAAAAGTTATACGAAGCACTGCTAACCAGAGAAGAAATGGTACATGCTGTGGATATGGGGGGGTACTATCGAATCCCTGCAGATAACAGAGATCTGAATTACGCTAAATATTTTGAAGAAGGTGAAGAAGTGGTTACCCAGGCTGATGAATACCATTCTCATAATACTATTCAATTGACAGAGCCTGAATTAAGAGAAATGCTGCTTGAATTACGGGAAATCAAGGATGATTTGAAGCAATTCGGTATTATTCAATGAAAAAAATAATGACTATTGTCGGTACTCGTCCGGAAATTATCAAGCTGAGTCGTGTTATTGCTGAACTGGAAAAATTCACGGATCATATTTTAGTGCATACTGGGCAGAATTATGATTACGAGCTGAACGAAGTTTTTTTTAATGAAATGGGTATCAATAAGCCGGATCATTTTTTAAATGCTGCAGGGGAAAATCCAGCAGAAACCATTGCTAATGTGATTAAAAGTTCTGATAAATTGATGGCAGAAATTAAGCCGGACGCTGTATTACTTTATGGTGATACCAATAGTTGTCTGTCTGTTATCTCGGCCAAACGGCGTAAAATACCGGTATTTCATATGGAAGCGGGTAATCGTTGTTTTGATCAGAGAGTGCCGGAAGAAATTAACCGTAAAATTGTTGATCAGCTCAGTGATATCAATATGACTCTGACAGAACATGCTCGACGCTATTTAATTGCTGAAGGCATAAAACCGGAAACTATCATTAAAACGGGTTCTTCCATGAAGGAAGTTTTAGATTTTCATATGGAGGAGATTGATAATTCATCGGTATTGAATCGACTTAATTTATATGAGAAAGAGTATTTTATTGTCAGTGCTCACAGGGAAGAAAATATAGATTCGGAAAAGAATTTTAATGATTTTCTGGATTCATTAAATAAAGTGGCAGAATGCTATGGAAAGAGGATTATAGTTTCTACTCATCCAAGAACAAGAAAAAAACTGGAACAAATGGACAGAGATTCATTTAGTCACTTAATTGAATTTATGAAACCATTAGGTTTTTTTGATTATATTGCTCTGCAAAAACTGGCTTTTTGTACCATTTCAGATAGTGGCACAATTACTGAAGAAGCTTCTATTTTAAATTTTCCTGCCATTACCATTCGCCAGGCACATGAACGCCCAGAAGGTATGGATGAAGGAACATTGATTATGTCAGGACTGGAAAGTGATGATATTATCAATGCTATTGACATTATAACGGCTCAAAATGAAGAAAGTACTATTCCTGTTAAAATTGTAAGCGATTACAATACCATAAGTGTTTCAAGGAAAGTGGTGCGCATAATTATGAGTTATATTGGATATGTGAATCGAACCGTCTGGAAACAATATTAAAGAGAAGTTTATGGATCAGATAAAAAAACAGATCATTCTTGTTTTAGGCGTAACCGGTATGCTGGGGCATGTGATATTTAAAGAAATGTCAAAAAACGCCTTATTTAATGTTTATGGTACTACCCGAAATAAAAGTGCTTTGAAAGGTTTTTTTACGGAACAGGAAATGAATAAAGTCCGTAATAATGTGGATGCCGATAATTTTGATACGGTAATTCGAGCTATAGCCGCTATTCAACCTGATATAATAATTAATTGTATTGGTATTATAAAACAGTTGCCTATTTCAAATGATCCTCTTACTGCTATAACGGTCAATGCACAATTACCTCATCGACTATCCCTGGTCACCAAAAGTGCGAATGCCCGGTTGATTCATATCAGTACCGATTGTGTTTTTGATGGTATTAAAGGTAACTATACAGAGAAAGATGCTTCAACCGCTAAAGATTTATATGGCAGAACTAAATTTTTAGGAGAAGTTTATTATCCTCATGCAATTACTATAAGAACTTCTATTATTGGACATGAGCTTAAAACAGAATTTAGCCTGATAGACTGGTTTATGAGTCAGAAAGATTCTGTAAATGGCTTTACAAAAGCTATTTACAGTGGTTTTTCTACAAATGAAATGGTTAATATAATTTCTCATTATGTTATTCCCAATGAAAAATTAAGTGGGTTATATCATGTTTCAAGTGAATCAATTTCCAAATATGATCTTCTGAGTATTATAAAACGGGTTTATAAAAAGGATATTGATATTAAACCCTATGATGACTTTGTTTTAGATAGATCATTAAATTCAGATAAGTTTAGAAGTATAACGGGCTATCAACCACCAGACTGGCATAAGATGATTTCAACAATGTATGAGTATGTTATGGCAAATGATTGTTACAAAAATAAATCTTTTAGAAAAATGTGAGTAGATTTAAGCCGAAATAACGATGAGTAAGAAAATTTTAATTGTCACGGAGTATTTTTATCCAGAAGAGTTCAAAGTTAATGAGCTTGCTGTAGCCTGGTCTGAAAAAGGTTATACAGTGGATGTTTTAACTCAGCAGCCAAGCTATCCTCTGGGGAAAATATATGATAATTATAAAAATCGCTGGTTTAGTAAAGAGAACTATAAGGGTGTTAATGTTTATAG
>JALVAL010000159.1 GCA_027011205.1 Gammaproteobacteria bacterium | reverse complement strand
TTACAGTCCTGTTCCTGGGTTCCTGATATTTCAGATGTGGGCCTGCCCAGAGTATATAAGGTGGATATTCCTCAGGGGAATGTGGTTGAGCAGGATCAAATTAACCAGTTACGCCCGGGAATGAATAAGGAACAGGTGCGTTTTGTTATGGGTACTCCCATGCTGGACGACTCTTTCCATGCCAATCGCTGGGATTACCTGTATCGTTTAAAACCGGGTTATGGTGATATCAAAACTAAACAGGCCACATTATATTTTAATGAACAGAATCGACTGGTGAATATTCAGGGCACATTCAGACCGGGGGATAAAGCAGAAAAAGTACATACCAGTACCGAAATTGTAGTGGTACCTCTGGAAGACTATGAAGAAGAATCCGGTAAAAAGGGCTACTGGGACAGATTTATTGATTTCTTTGCCTGGACCGATGAACATCGCGGAATTCCGGAAAATGGCGGTGACACACCGGTCAATCCCCGTGGAGAAGGTGAAGTTGCACCGGGAACTCTGGAACCGTCACCCCAGCGGAGTGGGGAATAAGAGCTGCGTTGAGTGTTGAGAAAAAGAATAAAACATCTCCTTTCACTTATCAACCAAAAGAATAGTTATTCTACAATAATCTGAGTGTACGCTCTTCCGCTCTGGCTCTTTCTGAACGCTCAGCGCTGAACGCTGTTCTTCTCCCCCCCTTTTTTCATTTTTTTTCCTTCGGCGGCCCGTTGTTTGCGGACTTCTTTGGGATCGGCAATGAGTTTGCGGTAGATTTCTACCCGGTCTTTATGCACTATCTGAGTGTCCAGTTTGGTCAGCTTGCTGAATATACCCACCTTATTTACAGTTAAATCTATGTCTGGAAATTCTTTTAGTATGCCGGAGGCATTAATGGCATCTTCAACGGTTGAACCTTCATCCAGTTCAACGGTTTCCAGAACCTGTCTGGCAGGTGTGGCATAAGCGACTTCAACAATGATCTGGCGGGGATTTTTATTAACCACCATTTCACTTTCCATTATCCGGCTCCCTGAGTATAGATATCAAAAGCACGTTTACAAAAAGCATCCACCATGCTATTGGCAATCTGGCTGAAGATAGGACCAAAAGCCATACTCATTAATTTATTAGAAAATTCAAACTCCAGATCCAGTGATATTTTACAACCGTTTTCATCCAGAGCATCAAAACGCCAGAAACCCTGTAAATGTTTAAAAGGCCCGTCAATCAGGCGCATTTCAATCATTTTATTTTTCTGCATGCGATTCAAGGTGGTAAAGGTCTTATGCATCCCGGTATGACTGATTTCAATTCGTCCCTTAATCTCATCCGCTGTCCGGCTTAAGACTTCAGAACTGCCACACCAGGGTAAAAATTCCTGATATTTATCCACATCTGCCACTAGATTGTACATTTTTTCTGCACTATAAGGGATCAGTGCACTTTTATTAATACAGGTCACAACGACTCCAGAATAATAAGCAGGGATTTAAATAACGAACGAAAGAAAGCATACAGGTTTATCCCCAGTACGTTTTCAAAAAAAAGCAGGGATTTAAATAACGAACGAAAGAAAGCATCCAGGTTTATCCCCAGTATGTTTTCAAAAAAAGCGATTATACCCAAAGCATTCATAAATACAATTAATACCATAACCGGTGCGATAAAACGCACCAGAAAGGACCAGGTCGCATACCAGAAAGGACTGAGAGCCAGCTCCTGTTTTGAATATTCTTTTTTCATCAGCCAGCCGGCATAAATGGCAATCATCAGTCCGCCCAGAGGCAGCATAATATTTGAAGTTAAATAATCCAGAAAATCAAATGCCGTGGCATCCTTTAAAATTACAAACTCACCATAATGGGTAGTAATTGAGGTGGAGATAGTAAAGTCACTGGCCAGATTAAAAGAGAAAATAGTAAACAGACCTGCAAACCAGACCAGTACACCGGATATTACCGACATTTTAATACGCGAATATTTAAATGTTTTCATCCCCCAGGTCACTGCCGGTTCAATTAATGAAATACTGGAGGTCCAGGCCGCAAACACCAGCAGCACAAAAAAAAGGGTACCAAACAGATCACCAAAGGGCATTTGCCCGAATGCCAGGGGCAATGTTTTAAAAATCAGTCCCGGACCTGCCGCAGGTTCCAGAGCATTGGCAAAAACAATAGGGAAAATAATCATACCCGCCAGCAGAGCCACTATGGTATCCATAACAGCCACGGCAATAGAGGCGGTAGCAATTGAGGTTTTTTCCGGCAGATAGGAGCCATAAACCATAATCGCCCCCATCCCCAGACTCAGGGTAAAAAAGGCATGTCCCATTGCACTCAACACCCCTTTGGTGGATATTTTGCTGAAATCAGGTGTAAACAGATAACTTAGGCCCTGCTGAAAATGTCCGGAACCCATGGCATAAAAGAGTAGAATAACCAACAGGATAAACAGCAATGGCATCAGATAGGTTACGGCTTTCTCCAGCCCGCCCCTAACACCTCTGGCAACCACCATCATGGTCATAATCATAAAAATGGTATGCCAGGCCAGCAGACTTTCTGCACTGCCTACCAGATCTGAAAAAATAGTATTCACACCATCTGCATCCAGCCCCGTAAAAATACCGGATGCCATTCTGGGTACATAAGATAATGCCCAGCCGGCAATAACACTATAGTAGGAAAGAATCAGAAAACCTGCTATCACCCCCATCCAGCCCAGTAAGCCCCAGGAACGGGAATGGCCGGATTCGCGAGCCAGATGCTTCATGGTAGAAATAGGATCCTGGCGACCACGACGCCCGAGCATAATTTCTGCCATCATAATAGGAATACCAATGGCCGCAATACACAATAAATAAATCAGTACAAAAGCACCGCCGCCGTTTTCACCGGTGATATAGGGGAACTTCCAGATATTACCCAGACCAACGGCAGAACCGGTAGCCGCAAGAATAAACGCCAGACGGGATGACCACTGTTCTCTTGGCTCGACGCCTCCGGACTGAGCAGATAATGTATTTTCTGAATCAGACATAATCAATGTATTCCTTAAAACGACATTTTTTTACCGTATTGTAGCATTTTTTTGTATAATTAAGCCTATGGGAAAAAAGAAAAAGAAGACCTCCAGTAATACTATTGCGCAAAACCGGCGTGCCCGCCATGATTATATTCTCGAAAGTGAGTATGAAGCCGGCCTGGTGCTTGAAGGCTGGGAAGTAAAAAGTCTACGTGCGGGTAAGGCTCAAATCAATGAAAGTTATGTGCAGCTCATTAATGGTGAGGCATTTCTCTATGGTGCCGTGATATCCCCCTTACTCTCTGCCTCTACTCATGTTCACCCGGAACAGCAGCGCAGCAGGAAGCTCCTGCTGCATGATTATGAGCTGTCCCGTCTGGTAGGTGCTGTAGAACGTAAGGGCTATACCATTGTCCCTCTGGCTCTGTACTGGAAAGGCAGCCGCGTTAAATGCAAAATAGCTCTGGCAAAAGGTAAGCACCTGCACGATAAACGCGCCACTGAAAAAGAACGTGACTGGAATCGGGAAAAAGCCCGCATTGCCAAAATGAAATAACCTGAGTGTTCCGATGACAGATTTCTCAGGCCCGGTGCTGCCGAATTTACTACATCAATATTCCACCCTGCTGCCGGATCTGACTCCCTGTCTGAAGCAGTTAAACAGCCTGTCTGAACAGCCTGCCGATACCTCACTTAAAGCATTGCAGTCTATTTATGAAGCTGTTTATCCGGTACTGGAAAAAGCCTTGTGGCTTGAACAGACTGATCGCTTTAATGAATTACTGGATATTTATCAGCAGCTGTTTCGTGAATACGAATCTCTGCTACAGCAAACCGGAAATGTCCGCCAGTATCACTTTATCTTAAGTATCCCCATTGCCGATCGTCCCGGACATTTAAGAACCTGTCTGGAAAGCATTTATCAGCTCTGTGTGCGTTATGCTTACGGTGGCAATAAAAACGGTCAGTATCATAAGATTGCAGTTATTGTTATAGAAGACAGCAAAGACCAGCAGTGTATTGAGCTGGATATGGCTCTGGCCAGAGAATATACTCAAAAAGGCTTAACGGTCCATCATTATGGTCAGCAGGAACAATACCTGCTTATGCTGAAGATCCCTGCCGAGTTACGCAAATCTGTCCGTTCCATTATAGGTACCCCGTCAGCAACCGACTTTTATCATAAAGGTCAGGCCGTTGCCCGAAATCTGGGCTATTTAAAAGCTCTGGATATTACAGCAGACAAAAACAATACCCTGTTCTTTTTTGTTGACAGCGACCAGTTATTTTTAACCAATATGCCTACCCTTGACGGGGATAGAAACGACAGCGGACTGAATTATTTTTATTATATAAACCGGATTTTTAATAACAATAATATTGCCATGCTGACTGGCAAACTGGTGGGTGACCCGCCGGTTTCACCCTCAGTTATGACGGTTAATTTTCTGGATGATATGATTGCATTTTTTAAACAACTGGCAGAAAAACAGGCTCATTCGGCCTGCAGTTTTCATCCCGTCAAAAAAATCAAACCGGCTGATGCGGCCTATCATGATATGGCTCAGTTATTCGGTTTTAAAAATATCCAGAGCAGTTACGACTACTGCTGTTATATTAAAGGCGCGCACGATCATACAGAATGTCTTAAAACCTTTGCTCAACGCATTAATTATTTTTTCTTTGGCGAGCATCTGACCCGCAAAACCTATTTCAGTTATCAGAGTCCGTTAACAAAACTAAGCCCGGCCAGAACCATTTATCCCGGTAATTATATTGTCACCTTTGAAGGTATGAAATATATTATTCCCTTCGGCACTTTAAGGCTCAGAATGTCCGGGCCAACTGCCGGCAGACTGATCCAGTCGGAAATCGGCGAACGTTTTGCCACCTCCGGCCTGCCCATGCTGCACAGCCGGACACTGCAAAGCGAATTTGCCGATGAATTTCGTCCCGGCGTAGACAACACTAACGATAATATTGATATTACTGATGAATTTGAACGGCAGTTTTTTGGGGATTTAATGTTATTTACGGTTGCCAGACTGGCTAAAAACAATCTTGCTATTGAAGATTATAATGCACAGAACCTGTCAGAAACCTTTGCCGAAATTGAACGGGAACTACTGGAGCTCTATGCAAATAAACATCAGAATGCCAATCGCAAAGCGCATAAATTATCGCAATTACTAAATGATCCTTCCCACTGGTGGAATAAGGATAAAGCACTGGAAGATTCCGTCCAGCAGGTACAGCAGTTTATTGATAATATACTGCATAATTTTGATACCCGAACACCAGCCTATCAGCACATACAGTCCAGAGAACACCGACAGCAACGGATCCGCACCATGATAGATTCCCTGTTAAGTTATCGACAGGATAGAAATGCCTGGGATCAAATGCTGCTGGAAATATAAAGCCTTCACCCTCTCCCAGAGGGTGAGAAAATGAAATGAATATCGATTAATCTAGTGTTGCGCTGTCCATTGCATTAGACAGGATTAATTGTCTGCATTGCTGATAATCCTGTTGTGCCGGTTTTAAAAGACTGACAGGAATATCAATATTCTGATAATGGGTTCGCTCTTTAATAATGCGCCCCGCCTGCATATTAGCCGAAGAATCCCCCGCTCTGCTCTGCCCTGTACGGGAGAAAATCTGATATTGTTCACTTAAAGGGCTGTCCAGTGACAGCCATTGCTGCAGCCTGGGTAATAGTCTCTGCGGCTCACTGCGTACCAGTTCGGCATCAAAATAATAAAAACCAGACGAGTATTTTTGAGCAAAGTCTGCCAGTTTTTCAAGCCGCTCCCTATAATAACAAACCGCATGAACAGGTTCTGCATAGGGGTGGGGCTGTTCTTTTTCTGAAAACAGATTAACAATACTTTTTATGCTTTGTTCTGCAGTACGCAAAGCCAGTAAAACCCTGATAGTTTCCCGCTGCAGATTTTCCAGCGACAATGGGTATTTATTATGCAGCAGCTTGTCAAATAGATACTTTGAATCCGGCTTTATATCACCTCTGTCTGCAAATAGTTGTTGCTGTTTTATTAAATCCTGCCTGGAATGATAAGACCGATGTAGCTCATAATAACCGCTGATCTGTGCATGAGAGCCCAGGATATGACCAATAAGGCTGGTATTAGCCCGCATATGGCTTAATAAAAAAATTCTCTGCATGGTAGTATTAACTGACATGATTAATTTTACTACAGCCCGGTCCCGTTATTATACTTTTACCACCTAATAAAGGCTTAACCTGGAGCCGGGTACTGATCCGTTCTTTCAGAGCTGAAACATGGGAAATTACAGCAATTAATTTCCCGTTCTGATGAAGACTGGACAGAGCTTCCAGGGCACTTTCAAGTGCTTCTTCATCCAGAGAGCCAAAACCTTCATCAAGAAACAGTGAGTCAACCCGTACTTTCTGACTGGCCATTTTAGATAAACCTAAGGCTAAAGTCAGACTGACAATAAAACTTTCACCACCGGATAAGTTTCTGACCGAGCGTATTTCACCACCCTGATAGTTATCCACTACATTCAGTTCCAGAGGCTGCAACTTATCTCTTATTAATAAATAACGATCGGACATTTTTTTTAATTGCCGGTTGGCATGTGCAACCATAAGCTCAAACGTCAGACCCTGAGCAAAGTTACGGAATTTTTTACCGTCTGCCGAACCAATCAGAGCATGCAGGTTTTCCCAGCGCTGACATTCCTGCTGTCGGTTATCTATAGCAGATTGTTGCTGTTTTATTTTATCCCGGTCAACACGATTTTGATCAAGCTGAAGTTTCAAAGCCGCCGTTTCATCCCGCCGTTTAGAAAGTTCGTGTTCCTGTTGCTGTTGTTCCTCTAATAGTACGTCCAGACTCTTTTGGGTAATGGCTCTGGTTTGTTCCAGCTTTAATTTTTGCCTGCTGTCTGTCAGGCGAGTCTGTATGGCCAGCTGTCTATTATCCAGTTCAACAGCCTGATTATTTAACTGTTCGCGTTCCTGCAGGGGTAAACCGGCCTGGATAAACTCAGCCTCCAGAGTAAAACCCTGTTGCGGCAATAAATGCTTAAATTCCTGCTCCCGTTTTTCTAAATCCACAATAGCTTTTTTTATACGCTGTTGTAATGACTGAATATTAACCTGAACACTATTTAAATCCTGTTGAATACGAATAAATTCTGTTCTTAAATTACTTTCCACCTGTTCCGCAGCAATTAAATTCTGCCTGAGCTGGTTTTCTTCTGCATCGGGGTCCTTGCTACCAAATAACGCCTGCCGTTCGGCCCGGTACTGTTCCAGTATTAAGGTGTCCTTTTGTAATTGCTGCTGTTTTATTATTGATGACTTCTTATAAGTTTTAATCATAGTGTCATGAGTTTTAATATCCACACTATACTGTGACAGGGTCAGATCAAGATCATTTGCTGTCTGTTGCTGATAGGTCCAGTTCTGCAGCCGTTCCTGCAGACTGTTTAATAGCTGTTCAAAATCCGTATTATCCAGTTCCGAAATCCCCAATGGCAGCAGATGGTTTAAGACTGAATTTTTTAAATCCGAAAATTCCTGTTCTGCCCGTGTTAAATCCTGTTCCAGTTTAGTGAGTTTCTGAGTAATACTCTGCTTTGCATGCTCTTCTGTCAGCAGTAGCTTTTCCGTTTCAGAAAGTGTCTCCTGTGCTGCTTTTTCAGCCTGATTCAGGCTGTTTATCTCTACTTCCATTTGTTCTGCCTGAGTAATTATTTTTTCCAGCTCATGCAGTTTTTTTTCTGTTTTATCCATAGCCGGTACATTACCCCTGGCAAAGGGATGTTCCAGAGAACCGCATAGTGGACAGGGTTCATTATCTGCAAGTTTTTTTCGTTCAGATTCCAGATCAGCAATGGTTCGCAATAGATTCAGCTCTCTTAACAGGCTGTCTTTTTCGGCTCGATATTCCCGTAACAAACGCTCATTTAACAATTCATTTAAAAGCCGCTGTTTTTGTTTTATCTGAGTCTGAATATCAGTTAATGCCTGTTTGCGGGTGTTTGCTTCCTTAGTTTTTTTGAGCAGTTTCTGCTGCTGTTGATTCTGTTCCTGAAGATTTAACTGATAGTGTTCCTTATTTTTTATTATGTCTTTCTGAATAGTTGTCAGGTTTGACAATTGTTCTCTAACACCCGCCAGACCACTGATCAGCCACTGGTCCTGGGAATTGTTCTGCAAATAAGTATTTGAAATATGGCGCTGTTCTTTAATCCGCTCAGATTTTTTTTGCAACTTAAGAATGAACTGTTGTTCTTGCTGAATCTGTTCAAGCTCCTGCTGATATTCTGTCTGAAGTTTTTTTACCAGCAGATTTTTATCCGCAATATGCTGATCCACAGAACGAACTTTTTTTAGTACGGCACTGATACCCTGCAGATTATTTTTTGCTTCTGACAGGTGCTGTTCTGACTGTTGTAAAAAAGATTGCTGCTGTTCAATTGTCGCTTCCAGTTCGGGTAATTTTTGCTGTTCTGTTTTAAGTTGTTCATCATCGCTTTGACGCTGCTTACGCAAAGCCTTTAAAGTTGCGTATATCCCATCCAGATGACTGGCCTTCATTGCCAGCTTGAGTTTATTTCGCTGCGGGACAAACTCTTGCAATACTATTTTAAGCTGCTCAGATTGTTTTTCTAACTGCTCAATCTCAGTATTTAACGTCTTAATAGCGGTTAACCAGTTGAGCGACTTCTGGGTCTGGTTTAACTGTTCTGACAGTTTAATTTTCTGCTGTTCCTGTTTTTCCAGAGTTTGTGCAATGGTTTTTTCTTCAGCTTCGCTTAGCAAATTGATACCGCTGATCTCTGCGCGTAAAAGATTTAACTGTTCACGTTCTGTTTTAAGCTGCTCATGGGTTCGTTGTGAAATTTTTGAGTAAATTTCGGTACCAGTGATCTGTTCAAGTATCTTTGATTTTTGCTCTATATCCGCTTTTAAAAAGGTATCAAAGCCTCCCTGAGCCAGTAAAATAGAACGGGTAAAACGCTCAAAATCCATGCCTGTTTTTGCTTCAATAACCTGTGCAACATGCCGTTTTTTTGATTCTAGAAGATCACCGCTGTCCACATCAGAAATTTCATGGCGAGATTCTGCCAGCTTACCCTCCGGTTTTTTTCTTGCCCTGTGCTGACTCCAGTGACAGCGAAAACGCCCTTCAGAGGATTCAAAACTGACTTCGGCATAACACTCCCCGGTCTGGCGGGACATAATATCATTATTATTTTTAGTGATCTTACCCAGACGGGGAGTTGAGCCGTAAAGAGCCAGACAGACCGCATCCAGGATTGTGGATTTACCTGCCCCGGTTGGTCCGGTTAGCGCAAAAATACCATTGGCCAGATATTGCGGGTCAGTAAAATCAATTAACCATTCACCCTGCAGTGAATTAAGGTTTTTAAAACGAAGCTGCAGAATTTTCATAACGCGTTACTGTCTTCATCCTGTAGAAAATGAATGATCTCTTGATAGGAAAGCATTAATTCCTCCCTGCTTTCTTCGGGTACATCATAAGCCTGTAAACAACGCTCAAAAACATCGTACTCATTCATATCATCCAGCGTCTCATCTTCTCCAACCGCTGTCACAACAACTGGAGTCTGATTTTTAATGCGCAGAATCTCCATTTCAGAGCCACTTATGCTTTCTGCCATTAATGACCATAAATCCGGCACGACATCTTTACCCCGGTATTCTATTTCCAGCCAGGCATTACTATACTGCTGTTTTAAGGATTCTATCTCGGTGTTCAGTTCATCCAGCGTCCCTACAATGCGTTTCAGGGACTGAAAACAGGGAACATTTATTTCCTTAATGGTTGAGATTCCGGCTTCAAAGCTGACTATGATAACCTGTTTACTCTGCTTAGCCTCGCCAAAACTCATTGCCAGCGGGGAACCGCTATAGCGAAAGCGTTCATTATTCCCGACACACTGGGGAATATGTAAATGCCCCAGAGCCAGATAATCAATAATATCAGGAAACAGTTCCTGTCCTACATAGGCCAGTGATCCCACATACAGCTCTCTTACCCCGTCACCATCCAGGGTTTTACCCCCGGCAGTAAAAAGATGCCCCATGGCTATCACTGGAATATTCTTATAGCCCTGCTGTTTAAAATCGCGTTGTTTTTCACTGGCAATTTCGCACACCCGGGTATAATGGGCTTTAAGGCCTTCAATCAGCTTAATGCTTTTATCTTCAAAACTTTCCCCGGCTTCGACGGTACGAATATCTTTTTCTCTTAAATAAGGCACAGCACAGATAATTGCCTGAGGTGCCCCGTCCTGATCATGCAGCAGTAACACCTCATCCAGCGGATCATCTGAGGCTGCGCCCACTACATAGACATTAAGAACCTGTAACAGGGCTCGGGGTGCATTTAAAAAAGATGGCGAATCATGATTTCCGGCAATTATCACCACATGTTGACAGCCGGTCATTGACACACGGTGCAGGAATCGATAGTACAGCTCCTGTGCAAAATTACCCGGCGTACTGGTATCAAATACATCCCCGGCCACCAGCAAAATATCCACCCGTTCCTGAACGATGGTGTCTGTCAGCCAGTCTAAAAAGGCACTGAATTCAGCATAGCGTTTTCGGCCATATAGAGATCGCCCCAGATGCCAGTCGGATGTGTGTAATATTTTCATGGTGTAAGCATATCATGGAAAAACGACAAAATTTGTCGTAAAAACCTTTGTTTTTAATTTTCTGAGTGATTTGATCACTGTTAAACTTTTACATTGAGTATCCCCCCTATGTCAACATACCTGCCGCCTGAAACAATTATTTTTCGGGGGGATTACCTGATGACTTGAGAGGTAAGAATAACCGGCGACCCTCTCCGGTTAATTGTTGAAAACCATATTGTTTATAAAATCCAGCAACCTGTTCATCTATCACATCAACGACCATAGCATTAATGGCAATTTCTAAGCTCACAGCCAAAGTACGCTTAAATGCATCCATCTTGAGCTGAGGTGTCAACACTTTTCCGGACAGTTTTCTAAATGGTTATTTGATACTTCAGTCAATATTAAAACTTATCTGGAAT
>JALVAL010000158.1 GCA_027011205.1 Gammaproteobacteria bacterium | reverse complement strand
GAAACTGTTCAAAAAATTAAAACCAATCCTGAAACCGCAGTTATCCCAGTGGTTATGTATACCTCCCAGAATGGCGAAGAATATGAGAAAAATGTTATTTCTCATGGTGTTATTGATATTCTGCCCAAGCCGGCATCGCCTGATAATTTAACTGCTGTGGTTCGTAAATTAAATGAATTACCTGAAATCGGTGAAATTCAAACCGGTCAGGAGGCTTCCAATGACGCACATCATATTACTGCAGATGATATTGAAAAAATGGTTCGCCAGACAGCAGAAGCTGCGGTGGCAGCTGCAGTTCGTTATCAGGTCATTGGCACCATGGCTCAGCAATTATCCAAATTCCGCAATGAGTTAAAACTTTGTGATGAAGATATGGCTCAGACTCTGGCTGAAAAAACCTTCGATATCCGGATCAATTCGTTTGCTAATAAATTATCCAGTCAGTTACAGGGTTCCATGCAGCAACTGACCAGCAAGCTGGATAGTATGAGTACCAGTAATATCAGCAAAATCGATCCTCAGACACTGGAAGAAATTAAGAGCGTTGCCCGTCTGGCTTCAACCAGTAAAGCTATTGAAGCGGCCAGGGAAACGGCTAATACAGTGGCTCATGAGTCCATGATACGTATTACTGATGCTATCAATGATGCTAATGATAAAATGGCTGCTCGTATCACCATGGCAACTTTTATAGCCTCCGGTATCGGTATTATATCGGCGCTGGTTGTTTATTTTTCCCTGTCTTAATTAAACTTCAGGGTAAATTTTTTACCTGATTTATAAAAAGACCACTTTCCTGAAAAAAGAAGTGGTCTTTTTTTTGCTTCTGAACTAAGATTTCTTGTTTTAAAGTCAAATCTGGAACACACTGATTCATTCAGCTTAAAGGAATTTTACAGTATTATGCCCGCTAACATTACCCGGCAAATTGCCCAGGAACTCAATGTCAATCCAGCTCAGATTGAAGCTACCATTACCCTGCTTGATGCCGGAGATACGGTACCTTTTATTGCCCGTTATCGTAAAGAAGCCACCGGTAGTCTGGATGATACTCAGCTGCGCCTGCTGGATGAGCGTTTGCACTACTTACGAGAATTGAATGAGCGCAAAGACGTTGTTATTAAAGCCATTACTGAACAGGGGAAACTGACTCCGGATTTGCATCAGAAAATACTTTCAGCAGAGACCAAAACCCGTCTGGAAGATTTATATAAGCCTTATATTGTCAAGCGTAAAACCAAAGCGGATATTGCCCGAGAAGCCGGTCTTGAACCTCTGGCGGACAGCCTGTTAAATAATCCTGCACAGGTTCCAGAAACGATTGCCAATAACTATCTGAATCCCGACAAAAAAATAATCGACACTAAAAATGCTCTGGATGGGGCTAAACAAATTCTGATGGAGCGTTTTGCTGAAGCCCCCGAACTGGTGGGTGATTTACGTGAATATTTATGGGATAACGGTCAGATGGTTTCTAAAGTGGTGTCAGGAAAAGAGCAGGAAGGCAGTAAGTTTGCCGATTATTTTGATAGCAGCGAAAAACTTGAACAAATGCCTTCACATCGTATTCTGGCCCTGTTTCGAGGTCGTAAGGAGGGTTTTCTTACCATTACTACCGAACTGGATGGATCACTGGAAGCGGGTCAATTGTCCACTATGGAGTATAAAATTGCCCGTTTTTTTAATATTGAAGATCAGGGCAGGGCTGCAGACCACTGGCTGATGGAAGTCGTTAAATGGACCTGGCGTATTAAACTTAAAACCTCTCTGGACATGGATCTTAAAAAACGACTGAGGGAAAAAGCAGAGCAGGCTGCAATTGATGTTTTCGGTCATAATTTAAAAGACCTGTTGCTGGCCGCACCTGCGGGACAGAAAGTTACCATCGGCCTTGATCCGGGCATAAGAACCGGTGTCAAAGTTATTGTAGTGGACACTACCGGTAAGTTACTGGACAGTACGACCATTTATCCACATGCCCCCAAACATCAGTGGGAGCAGTCAATGCATACCCTGGTGACTCTGGCCAGGAAGTATGCTGCACAACTGATCAGTATCGGTAATGGCACGGCTTCTCGGGAAACAGATAAGCTGGCCGCTGAGGTTATTAAAGAACTGGCGGTTCCAGGATTAAGCAAGGTGGTGGTTTCAGAAGCCGGTGCATCGGTATATTCAGCATCTGAACTGGCCGCCAGAGAATTTCCCGATCTGGATGTATCTTTGCGCGGTGCAGTATCTATTGCCCGGCGCTTACAGGATCCTCTGGCGGAACTGGTAAAGATTGATCCAAAATCAATAGGCGTAGGGCAGTATCAGCACGATGTCAGTCAGACCCAATTAAATAAAAAGCTGGCAGCTATTGTAGAAGACTGTGTAAACAGGGTGGGTGTTGATCTGAATACTGCTTCGGTACCTTTGCTGACGCAGGTCTCAGGGCTGAGTAAAACTCTGGCCGGTAATATTGTTGCCTATAGAGAAGAAAAGGGAGCCTTTAAGAGTCGCCGGGAATTATTAAAGGTAACACGTCTTGGTGATAAAGCTTTTGAGCTTTCAGCCGGCTTTCTAAGAGTAATGAACGGGGATAATCCTCTGGATGGATCAGCGGTACATCCCGAATCCTACCCATTGGTAGAAAAAATAGCTCAGACGCATAATCGTGATGTACGTGAGCTGATTGGCGATCGTCAGTTTTTACAGGCTTTAAACCCGCAATGTTTCACCGATGAAAATTTTGGTGAGCCGACTGTACGAGATATTATTTCCGAGCTTGAAAAACCCGGTCGTGATCCCCGGCCGGATTTTATTACAGCCACTTTTATTGAAGGGGTTGAAACCCCGAAAGATTTAACAGAAGGCATGATTCTGGAAGGGGTAGTCACCAATGTTACCAATTTTGGTGCTTTTGTAGACATTGGAGTGCATCAGGATGGTCTGGTGCATATCTCACAACTGGCTGATAAGTTTGTAAAAGATCCCAGAGACATTGTGAAAGCTGGTGATGTGGTGAAAACAAAAGTAGTGGCCGTGGATTTAAAGCGCAATCGTATTGCATTAACCATGCGTTTAAATGAGCGCATTGAAAAAGACCCAAAGAAAGCCAGTGAAGTTATGCGACCGGCTCAGCGAAAGCAGAAACGTAAAATGGAGCAGTCTACGCCAGTAAATAATGCAATGGCTAATGCTTTTGCAAAATTAAAAGTTTGAATATCTGTACTTTGAGCTATATTCTGGATGCACTCTATTTATTTTTCTCAATGGAGATCACTTGCAGACAATTATGA
>JALVAL010000157.1 GCA_027011205.1 Gammaproteobacteria bacterium | reverse complement strand
TCCTTTTATTCAGCTGCCGTTCTAATACGAAAGCAGTGAAAATAATAATAAAATAATATCCGGATTTTTGTTACTGTTTTTCTGAGGGGGAAAGAATGAGTCATCAACTGATCAAACACCGGGAAATCCATTTCGGTACCATCCACTCTAATCCTAATCAGGCACATTCTGCCGTGTTTGCAGTCAATGATCTGCCTGGCGTACTGATGTCCCATACTCTGAATCATCATTGCATTAAAATTGCCTACGACCTGAACCGCATAACTCTGTCTGAAATAGAAAATGTCCTTCTCAATGATGGTTTTCATCTGGATAATTCTATTCTTGCCAAAATTAAACGCAGTATCGTGTTTTACTGTGAGGAGGCGTCAAGAGAAAATAATAAACAGGAAAGGCTGATTGAAGAAGTGCATAATAAACATAAAAGTGATGTGGTTTATATACGCACTAAAAAGAAAAAGCTCTGTGACTGCAGGGATCACCGGCCAGAGTCCTGGCGGCAATATCTATAGCGTTGAGAAAGAGCTTAGTAGCCTTTGGTGTTTTTTTCTACCCAGCGGTCTTCGCCACTGTTTAATTGTTCTTTTTTCCAGAATGGGGCTCTGGATTTTAAATCTTCCATTATTTCACGGCAGGCTTCAAAGGCTTCTTTTCTATGTGATGACCAGACGGCAACCAGTACAATAGGATCATTGGGGTTTATTTCACCGACACGATGAATAACCAGAGTTTCCAGCAGTGCGTAGTCTTCTGTTGCCTGGGTACAGATTTTTTCCAGATGCTTTTCCGTCATGCCCGAATAATGTTCCAGGAACATTTGTGAGACATTATTGCCTTCATTAAAGTCTCTCATGGTACCCAGAAACACAGCTGTCGCGCCATATTTACCATCCAGATGAGGCATTTTCTGCTGGTATTCTGCCAGTGTCTGCCAGGGATCAAACGGTTGCGCTAAAATAATAACACTCATGACTAACCTCCAGTTACCGGGGGAAAAAAGGCCACTTCATCCCCATCTTTGACCTCAGTCTGGCCATCAACATAATCCATATTAACTGCAATCAGTACATTGGCAGGCCGCAGTTTATCCTGTGCACAGTAATTCCAGACATCATCTGCCGTTATTAAAGTCTGCTGCTGTACAATATCTGCATCCAGCTCCCTGTCATCCCCTATCAAATCTCTCATACTGGCAAAAAATTTAACCTGAATAGCCACAATAATCTCAGCCTCACCATGCTTTAAAACAGAAAATAGAATAAAAAGGGATAATCCCTAGTCACTTTTGTATAATCTTATAGTAATATACCGAAATAAGTCCATATTTTAAATCACAAAAAAAATTAAAATAACAATATGAGTAAACTAACACATTTTAATACCCGCGGTGAGGCCCATATGGTAGATGTCGGCTCCAAAGGCATTAGCCATCGACGAGCTGTCACCGAAGGTGAGATCAGCATGCTGCCTGAAACCCTGTCACTGATTGTTCAGGGAAACCATAAAAAAGGCGATGTGCTGGGCATAGCCCGTATTGCCGGTATTATGGCTGCCAAACAGACCGCCAGTTTAATTCCTTTATGCCATCCTCTGTCTTTAACTCACGTGGATCTGGATCTCAGAGTAATGGCGTCTGAACATAGGGTTGTCTGTACCTGTACGGTGGAAACAGACGGTAAAACAGGGGTTGAGATGGAAGCTCTTACGGCCACTCAGATTGCATTATTAACTATTTACGATATGTGTAAGGCAGTGGATCGCGGCATGGTTATGGGCAATATACGCCTGCTTGAGAAGGAAGGGGGCAAATCCGGTCACTGGGTCAGCAATGAATGAATGTACTGATTAATCCAATGTCAAACATGGAAAAAAACACTTTAATTTGCGAGACTCATCCACTTTCCAAAAAGCAGGCTCGCTTTGAAGATCACGGTCACTCGGCCTGGTTATACCTGACCAATCCAAATAGTCGGGTAGTCACAGCTGATTGCTGGATTTATAATCGCATTCCCGCACCTCTTGAATCTGAAATTGTAAAATTTCGCACCTCATCCCCTCCTGCAGTCGCCAGTTATGCCCATTCTCACGCTGAATTTACCCCCCTGCAGTCAGATATTTTTGAATTTAAATGGAGTCACGATGGCCGCTCAGTTGCGGTGCTAATCAATGGTATTCCGTTTGGATTTATTCCTCCCGGTGTACAGCGAGGTTATAGTAAACATCTGGTTAAAACCGGACCCTGGGGTCATAAATGGGATGAAAAGCTGTACCAGGTATTATTTGATGAATCCGGCTGGAGTGAAAGTATCTCTACGTTTTATTAAGGAAAAAAAATAGTGTTAAACAAGAGCTTAAGCGTTCAGAAAGAGCAGAGTGCTTTTCTTTTTGGTTAACCATTTTTTCAGCCATCTTGCAACAGGCGCTTCAGGTCTATAATGGCTGCATTGGCACGTGATATATACGATGCCATTACCAGAGAATGGTTAGCTGTCATACCAAAACCACTGCCATTGAGAATAATCGGACTGAAAACCGTTTGCTGAGTCGCTTCCAGCTCCCGAATGATCTGACGCAAACTGACCAGCGCATTTTTCTTTTTTAAAACACTACGAAAATCATATTCTATGGCCTTAAGTAAATGCACCAGTGCCCAGCTGGTACCCCTTGCTTCATAGAAAATATCATCAATTTCCGTCCAGGGCGTTTTAACCATCAGTTTTTCAGGTTCATGAGTAGACTGCTGAGCCTGAGCATCACCTGCCAGATTGGTATTAATGCGTTCCTGACCAACACTGGCACTGAGTCTTTGTGATAAGCTGCCCAGTCTTTTTTCCACTACCTGCAGCCAGTCTGCAAGATTATCTGCTCGAGCAAAAAACTGGGCGTTTTGCTTTTTCACATCCAGCAGGCGCATTAAATAATTATGAAGATATTTGATACCTTCACGGTATTTGCTTTCTGATGAGGGCCAGAGCCATTTTTCAGAGTCATTATTAAAGGCAGGCTCAGCCATTGACAGAGCTTTATCCTCAGTAGAGGTGGACTGCGCCATACTAAAATCATTCCTGAGAACTCTGACTACGTCACGCACCTGAACCAGTACACCGTATTCCCAGTTGGGCATATTATCCAGAAAAACACCTGGTGGTGTTACATCATTACTGAGGTATCCACCCGGCTTATCAAGCAGCGTACTGGCCACTTGTATCACGGTTGCCGTAGTGGTTGCACCCACTGCTCTGGTAAAATGACTGCCCTCACTGCTATTAATTTGCATAATCATAGCTTCAGTCTGTTTATTTACATCAAAAAGATCCGGCTCCTGACTCCAAATAAACGCCAGTACCAGCCAGACCACCAGAGCAGTACTGATCAATAAGCCAATTGACCAGATAATACCCTTTTCTTTTAAGGTCTGGAGGTGGTAAAGCTTAATCAGTCGAACAAAGAATTGCTGGATAGTATCGAAAATATCGAAGAGTAAATTAAGCATGAGAATCCAGGCACCTGGGTTAAGGGTTAAGAAGCGTTAAGCAAGAGCTTGCGCATTCAGCGTTCAGAAAGAGCATAGGTGTTAAAAAGTCCGGCCTGTTTTTTCCCAGGCCTGGACTTTGGGTGGCATCAGGTTTTGTTGTAGATTTTGCTGCCGGTTTCTTTAAACTGAGCAGATTTTTCTGCCATGCCTTCTTCGATTGCAACCGTGATATCTTTAATACCCTGTTTGGCGGCATAATCTCTGACATCCTGGGTAATTTTCATGGAACAGAAATTGGGGCCGCACATGGAGCAGAAATGCGCCACTTTATGCGCCTGCTTGGGCATGGTTTCATCGTGATATTCACGGGCACGTTCAGGATCCAGCCCCAGATTAAACTGATCTTCCCAGCGGAATTCAAAACGGGCTTTGGACATGGCATTATCACGTACCTGAGCTCCCGGAATCCCTTTGGCCAGATCCGCTGCATGGGCTGCCAGTTTGTAAGTAATGATACCGTCACGGACATCTTCTTTATTAGGCAAACCGAGATGTTCCTTGGGGGTCACATAACACAGCATGGCGGTACCATACCAGCCAATCTGTGCTGCACCGATAGCGGAAGTAATATGATCATAGCCAGGCGCGATATCGGTGGTCAGCGGCCCAAGTGTATAAAACGGTGCTTCGTTACAGGATTCAAGCTGAATATCCATGTTTTCCTTAATCATATGCATAGGCACATGGCCAGGACCTTCAATCATGGTCTGTACATCGTGTTTCCATGCAAGCTGAGTCAGTTCTCCCAGGGTACGCAATTCACCTAATTGCGCCTCATCATTGGCATCCGCAATAGATCCTGGGCGCAGGCCGTCTCCAAGAGAAAAAGCCACATCATAGGCTTTCATAATTTCACAAATATCTTCAAAGTGAGTGTACAGAAAACTTTCGGTATGGTGTGCCAGACACCATTTAGCCATAATGGAACCGCCGCGAGATACGATACCGGTCAGGCGTTTAGCTGTCAGAGGGACATGTTGCAGACGAATACCGGCATGAATAGTGAAATAATCCACGCCCTGTTCCGCCTGTTCAATCAGAGTATCGCGGAAAATTTCCCAGGTCAGATCTTCAGATTTACCATTAACCTTTTCCAGTGCCTGATAAATGGGCACCGTACCAATGGGCACTGGGGAGTTTCGAATGATCCATTCGCGGGTTTCATGGATATTTTTACCGGTGGACAGGTCCATCAGAGTATCACCGCCCCAGCGAGTGGACCAGACCATTTTTTCCACCTCTTCAGTAATGGAGGAGGTGACTGCAGAGTTACCGATATTGGTGTTAACCTTTACCAGAAAGTTACGCCCGATGATCATCGGTTCAACTTCCGGGTGGTTAATATTGGACGGAATAATTGCCCGTCCCAGCGCCACTTCCTGGCGCACAAATTCTGCTGTTATTTCATCAGGAATACTGGCTCCAAAGTTTTCACCGGAATGCTGTGGATGTTGTCTCATTAATCCGGAATTATGCATTTCCTGCAGTTTGCAGTTTTCCCGTATGGCAATATACTCCATCTCTGGAGTAATTGTGCCCTGACGGGCATAATGCATCTGGGTAACATTACTGCCGGCTCTGGCTTTACGCGGCGCATGTATATGTTCAAAACGAAGATTAGCCAGCTGCGGATCACTCTGACGCTGCTGCCCATATTGCGAACTGGGACCGGTTAGCTGTTGCGTATCATCACGCTCCAGAATCCAGTTGTCACGCACAGGGGGCAGCCCCTTCAGTAAATCAATCTGCGCATCGGGATCAGTATAAATACCCGAAGTATCATACACTGGAATGGGCGGATTTTTTTCCACGCCTTCATTAGTCTCGGTATCCGCCTGGCTAATTTCCCGCATGGGTACACGAATATCCGGACGACTGCCCTGAACATATATTTTTCGCGATCCTGAAAACGGGCGTGTGACTTCTTCAGATAATTGATTGGTCTGACGGATAAAATCTTCTGGAATTGCGCTCATGCTGGTCCTTAACTGTGGTTCTAAAAATATAGAGTATGTGCCAGAGCCAGGCGGATTGAAACAGAGTTATTATATATAAAACTGAAACAGCCTGCCTTCCTACGCCGGTACAAACCGGATCAGGTTCAAAGGGTATTTCTCGCCCCGCTATTTTTAAAATAGCGGAGACCCCTGGCAGATAAAACCTATAACAAACTTTGAAAGTAACGGATTTTTGCTGGAAATTCAAGCAAAACCTTGATTATACTCTATACCTGCCACTAAACTCAGACAACTGCTCAAGTTTAAAGGACTACTGGTCAATTTTAAAAAAAAGGATGATCACTGACCCACAAGGATACCGGCAACGGTTCCTGTGAACTGGTCTGGGTAGAAACATTTGAAATTGTTCCTGTTTATGAAATTGAATTAAACCAGGTGTTGATCTCTTATTCATTATATTTTCCGGCAACCACAAAATGTCTGTTCGCACACAAATCCAGTACAACCCGGTTACTATCAAATGTCAGAGAATAATCAGTTAAAACTACTTTGAACATCCCATTCAACGAAGACAATAAATGAAAAAAATATCCCTTATATTAATTATTATTCTTGGCATAGCCACTTATTTACAAAAAACAGACACTGGTTCCAATCCGTTCTTAATTAATAATGAGCAGAATGACCGAATTGCTCTGAACATCAGCAAAGCCTATCAGAACCGCTTAAGTAATGTACAGGTGAAAGGTCAAGGTATTATCCAGCGAGTTCTCAGAGATGACAATCAGGGCCGTCGACACCAGAAGTTTATTTTACATCTGCCTTCCGGCCAAAGCCTGTTAATTGCTCACAATATCGATTTAGCCCCCAGAATCAAAGATCTGAAAAAAGGGGATAGTATTGAATTTTATGGTGAATATGAATGGAATTCAAAAGGCGGCATTGTGCACTGGACACACCGAGATCCCGGTGGTCGCCACATTAATGGCTGGCTGAAACATAACAACCGAAGCTATCAATAAACACCTCACCCCCTGATCTACTGCAAGCAGAATAGCCAGGGGTATTTCCGTGCATTGCACACAGGAGACTTATCTTTGCATACCAGCAGCAGTGCCCTGCTCTTCAGATAAAGACCAGTTGATATTTCGGGTACTGTACATAATGATCGACAATACGCTGAAAAAGACGATAGAGCCAAGCAACAGGGCATTTTCTTCCGACTGAATCAGCATATAGAAAAAGCCGTACAGAACAAAGCTCATCCCACCTACCAGATAGCCACGCTTACGACTTTTAAATAATGAAATACTATAGCCGCCCATCAAAGTACTGACACTAATAGTAGCAATTAAATAAGCTATCCCGAACCCGGTGTGTTCTGAAAAGGCCAGCAGCAACAGGTAAAACATACTTAAAGCACCTCCGGTAAAAAAATAATGCATTGGATGCAAGCGATGTTTATACAATATTTCAAACAAAAAGAAGGTCATAAACGTCAGCGCAATAAACAATACTGCATATTTTATACTGCGCTTGTTTTGCTGATACAGGTTAACCGGCTGATAGAGTTTGACCCCGAAAGTTGCCTGTTCCAGAGTATATTTATTAACCGTCTGATCAATCCACAGCTGGGGGAATTTACGATTAAGTTCCAGAATATGCCAGGATGCACTGAATCCGGATTCTGATATTACTCTTTTTGATGGTAAAAAACGGCCATTAAAACTGGGGCTGCTCCAGTCAGATGTCATCTTAACATCAGTCTTTCGACCAAAGGGTCTGAACATGATGGAATGACTCCCGGCCAAAGCCAGTTTATAGTCCACAGCTATATTTTCTGCCTTTAAAGACACCGCCAACCTGCTGCTTACATAAGCGGGTGGTATGGGAAAATCAGCAACCACACCGTTAAATGCACCGCCTTTATTATAAGAGGTAAAATTAAGTAAACGTTTTTTACCGTTGATTGTGGCATTAGCACTTAATTCACGGATACCGCGCACATCGGAAAAAGGAATAATTAATGCTGCCTGCTGCCATAACACATTACTATAACGCTTATTGATTCTTTTTAAATCCTCAAATTTAAATCCCGCCTGTATGTTTGAGTGACTCAGATAAACCGGTACATCATAAATCCCCAGATAACGGATTTCAGTTTCCATTTGAGTCTTGATTGCTAATTGATCAGACAGTAGAAAAATAGAATGAATTTCATAGTGAATAATTTCCTTTTCTTCACCATTACTGAGGATCTTTTTTTCCACCCGTGTTTTTTTATAGGGGATTTTTAACACCGGACCGGTAATAATCTGATCGGCACCCCAGCTCTGAGCAATATTATCTTCTGCCTGTTGCCTCATAGAGGTACGTTCGTAAATTAAGTCTTCAACCATATTCAAAGGAATGAGCATTATCATAACCAGAAAAATAATGCTCATAAGCTTGAATGTGCTGTTGTTTTTTAAAAATTGTATAATCGGAGCCATTTCCTAACCTCTTTTAAACTGAAAATTCAGTGACTATTACAACAACAAAAGATGTTAATACAGGCTTTGAAAAATGATGAATTATGGCAAAAAATGGAAAGTGAAGAGCAACATGGACGATGATAAAAGGTATCTTGCCGAAAATATCCAATAACAGGGGCAGATTATTATCTACCCCTGTTATTTTTATAAAGCTTCCAGTTTTCTCATACCTGCCGGCAGGAGTTTTAACTCAACTAAAGCAGTGCTCAGTACAGCCAGGAAAGAAGCATCTTCGTAAAGCATCTGGTAGTACTGTATTTTCATGGTCAGGGCACTGCCAAAGACGATGGAGAAAAAAGCCAGAATCGAACCCAGAGCCAGAGTTGAAATTCCGGTAATACCCTGACCAATGGTACAGCCCATAGCCAGTACACCGCCGAAGCCCATTAACACGGCACCAATCAGGTGGGTAAAAAAGTCCTTGAAGTTAACAAACCATTCTATTCTGAAACTCTTACTGATCAATGCCCATAAAAAAGAACCTAAAATAATACCCAGTACCGAGACAATACCAAAAGTCAGTACCGCAGAATTTAAACCGGAACTGACGTAGCCCAGCGTCTGCCCCATCGGGTTAATAAAGGTAAAGGACTGTGGCGACAGGGTCATACCCTGAGCCGGCTTACCTTCTTCCGAGTCACTGACCATGTCCCAGTTTTCATAGTATTGCACCAGAGAATACTGCTCACCTTCATCCGGAATATCCACCTTAATGGAACCGCTTAAATACCAGCCTGCCAGAACGGCAATACCTACCACAATACCCGCAATCCAGAATTCCGGATTGGCACGAAAATGCTTATTTTTAACAATGTAAAACAGCAGCAGAGCAGCCATTATAGCGCCCACAATCAAGCGTGTTCCAACGGGATTATCACTATTGATCAATGAACCCAGATCCTGATTACTGTCTAGTGAAATAGCTAAAGGACGGATCCAGTCATAAAACAGGATGGAGAAAAGTGTCTGATCACTGCCGGGAAACGGGCTAGTCATAAAATAGGCTATAATGGCAATGACGATAAATACCATAATGGATTTTATATTACCGCCGCCGATACGGATTAGAGTTTTATTGCCACAACCACTGGCCAGAGTCATACCAATACCGAACATAAAACCACCCAGTATATTTTCTGCCCACACCAGCTGACTGCTGCGATAGGGAGGAAAGCTGCCGTCAGCATTGACCAGACCGTTGGATTCAAGCACCAGCATACCGATGATAGCCACGGTTATTGCTAACAGCCAGGAACGAAAACGACGATAGTCTCCCATATTGACCATATCCGAAACAGCTCCCATAGTGCAGAAATTGGTTTTATTAACCACTGCCCCCAGTATCAGGGCGACAAAAAACACCCCCCATAACAGTGTCGACTGTGCAGCCGAAAATGATTCATACAACATCGTGTAGTACCCTCTAATTTATCTCAAAAACTAAAAGTAAACCCAGCACCTTACCTTAAAAGACGAGGTTTTTGGAAATAGTTCTCACCTCTGCTATCCACGACTTTAAGGACGAGACCTTACAGAACGAGGTGCTGGGTAAACATAAAAGCAAAAATAATGCCAGTTCTATATACTCTGTCAGTATGCCCTTAACAGAGCATTTAAAGATGTTATAGCTATGCAATATGCACCTGCCTGTTGCACTTTACAATATGCCCTCTACCTTTAAGATATCTTTTCCTCTATAATCTTTAAATAATTCTGGAACAGCATATAACAGGTTCAGCAAAGGTATAAATATGATTGAAATGAATTTTGAAACTGCACGCTATAATATGATTGAACAGCAGATCAGGCCCTGGAACGTTATTGATCCTGTTACACTGGAAGCTCTGGAGGCCATTCCAAGAGAAAATTTTGTGTCAGATGAACTGAAGAAGTCCGCTTTTTCTGATGTTGAACTGCCCATTGGCCACAATCAATATATGCTTGCACCCAAAATAGAGGCAAAAATCCTTCAGGCAGTACAAATTAAAGAGACTGACAATGTCCTTGAAATTGGTACCGGCAGTGGTTATTTAACGGCATTACTGGCTCATCTTGCAAATCAGGTCAATAGCGTAGAAATTTATGCTGATTTAACTGAACAGGCTCAGACTCGGCTTGATGCCGAGGGCATAGAAAATGTCAATTTTATTATTGCTGATGCGGCTAATGGCTATAGTGATGCAGGCCCCTATGATGTTATTGTTATCAGCGGTTCCATGCCTGAACTGCCAGAGCGTTTTAAGCAGGATCTTAAAACAGGTGGCCGCCTGTTTGCGGTAATAGGCAATGATCCGGTTATGGAGGCGACTTTAATAACCCGTGTATCCAATACCCAGTTTGCTGAAGAAACTTTATTTGAAACCGAACTTCCCGCGCTGGAAAATATCTCACGTAAAGAGGCATTTGTTTTTTAATAACTATAGTTTTCTAAACTTAAAGCAGGCTTACATGCTCCAGATTAATCAACTGCGTAAAAGTAACTCCCAGGACGACAATCCTGGTTTTGAACGGCCCCTGTCATTATTACGCAGTTGCCATCAGAAAATTATGCATTTTTCTTCTTCACTTTATAAACTCACCCAAATGCTGCCTGAATCCGGCTGGACCCCGTCACTGGAGAGCTCTGCTGATCAAATACGCCATTATTTTAATGTCGCCGGCCCTGAACACCACAAAGATGAGGAGGAACACCTTTTTCCAGCCATTATCGCTCTGGATCCTCAATGCAAAAAAGCACAGACACGAGAATTAATACAGCTTATAAATACCATGATTAAGGAGCATGTGGAGTCCGATGTTTTATGGGAACAACTGGACACCCTGCTGCTGGAGCGCACTGATGATTATACTACACTGAAACAACTGGCTGGACAATTTGCTCAGGATATGCAGCAGCATGCGGAAATTGAAAATGAGCAGATTTTTCCCTTTGCTGAAGAACATATCAGTAAGCAGCAATTCAGGCTGATGGGTCAGGACATTGCACAAAGACGCGGTGTTAAATATAACTCCCTTCTTTAACCTTGCCCCCCCCCCCTTAATTTCCAGCCACTCTCTAAGACTATTTTCCCGCAAGCTCTGCTGATCATTCCAGGTTTATGTGCATAATAATAAGT
>JALVAL010000156.1 GCA_027011205.1 Gammaproteobacteria bacterium | reverse complement strand
CAGTTATTGTTCATATCCATTTTAAAACTCTATTTATATACCACTTATCAAAATTTATAATTTATTATGTTCAGGTTTAAGCAATTAAAAGTATCCTGAATTTTATTGATCAGTTAAAATAAAATTTTCCACGGGCCTTATCCTTTTATATTATGAATGATGATCAATTACTGCGTTACTCACGACAAATTATGTTGCCTTATGTCGATGTTAAAGGGCAGGAAAAACTGCTTAATGCCCGGGTATTAATTATCGGCATGGGTGGTCTGGGCTCACCTGTTGCAATGTATCTTGCTGCAGCGGGTATCGGCCATCTGGTGATCTGTGATTTTGATGTGGTTGATTTATCCAATTTACAACGCCAGATCATTCATAGCAATCAACAGCGTATAGGTTTAAATAAAGCACAATCAGCACAGCAGACATTACAGCAGCTTAATCCACTGATTAAAGTTACCGCACTCAGTACTCAACTGGACAGAACCGCATTAGCACAACAGGTACAGGAAGCCGATGTCGTTATTGATGGAACAGATAATTTTGATTCGCGTTTTTTATTAAATGAAGTTTGTGTCCAGCAGCAAACACCTCTGGTTTCCGGTGCCGCAATAAGAATGGAAGGTCAGGTTATTGTGTTTGCTAATCAGGGACAGGGCCCCTGTTATCGCTGCCTGTATAAAGACAATGCCAGTGATACTGCCGCCACCTGTTCAGAAAATGGCATTCTGGCTCCAGTGGTTGGCATTATCGGCAGCATTCAGGCCACTGAAGCCATGAAAATAATTATACAAATCGGCAAGCCGTTATATTCCCGGTTACTCCTGCTTGATGCCTGGAGTATGGAATGGAGAACCATGAAACTACCCGCAGACCCTCAATGTCCTGTCTGCTCAAAGCCATAAGCCCAAAATAATAACAATAAGGGTATTGAGCATCTAATGAAAATTGTACTGGCTCCCATGGATGGACTGACTGATAGTTATGCCCGCGATATACTGACCCGTATCGGGGGATTTGATTTATGTGTCACTGAATTTTTACGCGTAACAGATACCCTCTTCCCGCAACGGGTTTTCTATCGCCGCTTTCCAGAACTTAATCCCAATAACACGCAAGTTATCAGCCATACATCATCAGGTATTCCTGTTTTTTTACAATTATTGGGCAGTGATCCACAGGCAATGGCTGAAAATGCCGCTAAAGCTGTTGCCCTGGGCAGTCAGGGTATTGATTTGAATTTCGGCTGCCCGGCAAAAACAGTGAATCGCAGAGAAGGCGGTGCCAGTTTATTACAATACCCTGAACGAATATATCAACTGGTTCAAAGTGTACGTCAGGCGGTGCCTGAACAGATACCGGTTACCGCTAAAATGCGTCTGGGTTATGATGATCCGTCTCTGGCTATGGATAACGCTCTGGCCATAGAAAATGGCGGCGCAGACTGGGTCACGGTTCATGCCCGAACCAAACTGGACGGCTATCGTCCCCCCGCTTACTGGGAAGCTCTGGCACCTGTTAGAAAAGCACTTGCTATTCCTGTTATTGCCAATGGTGAAATCTGGTCAGTGGATGATTACCTGTTATGCAGGCAAAAAAGTCAGTGCGAGGATGTCATGCTGGGACGTGGTGCAATGGTTATTCCGGATCTGGCTTTACAGATAAAATATAAGACCGGTCAATTATCACATGAACATTATAAGCCTCTCAGCTGGACTGATGTGGTTAAACATCTGGAACAACTTTATTTATTAATGAGCACAAATACCGCTCTTAAAGAACGTTATATAGCTCCTCGCCTTAAACTCTGGGTTAAATGGTTAATGCCGACTTATACTCAGGCTGAAGACATTTTTAGTGAACTGAAAAAAATCAGAAATGCCGGGGATGCTATAAAACTAATTCAGGACAGCAGTAAGGCTGTTGATTAACACCTCTAAACAAACTAACGTGAAATTTGAATTTTATCGAATAAATCACGAGAATATTAATGGCGCGTTGAGCCTGTTTCTGAGTGCATCTGATTGGCATAAATTTCGGCAATATCAATTTCATCAAATGCATAAGTAATGCCGCAAAACTCACAGTCTACAGAAACAGCTCCCTGCTCCTTGATAATATCTGCGGCTTCCTGTTCACCAATAGAACGCAGCATATTGCTGACCTTATCTCTGGAACAGCTGCATTGAAAGTGCACCGGTTCAGGATCAAACAGCCGCAAATCCTCTTCATGATATAAGCGATGAATTATCTCCTGATCATCCAGACCCAGTAATTCATTTGCCTGTAAGGTACTGCCCAGATGAGAAATGCGATCCCAGCTGTCCTCATCTTCATTTTTACCGGGTAGCTGCTGTAATAATAAACCACCTGCCGCATATTCATCCGCCGCCAGAAAAATTCTGGTTTCCAGTTGCTCAGACTGATGCAGATAGGTTTCCAGAAATTCTGCAATACTATTACCTTCCAGTGCAACTATACCCTGGTATCTTTCACTGGTTTTCGCCTGCTCAATAGTAATAACCAGGTTGCTATTACCCAGCAGGTTTTTAATATCCGTCTGTTCCGGCAGAGGTTCCTTAAATTTGGCAACCCCGCGTACCCCGAAATCATTTCGACATTCCACCACCATTAAACTTAATGGTCCATCACCACCCGCCTGAATGGTCAGCGAACCTTCAAACTTGATAGTAGCGGACAATAACACTGACGCTGCCACTACTTCACCCAGGTACTGACGGATGACAGCAGGGTATTTATGATTAGCCTCCATGGTTTTCCAGACCTCATTGAGCTGGACAATTTCCCCACGGATATTAGCCTTATCAAATAAAAAGCGCCGTAATTGATCAGTTTTACTCATATTTCCAACTTATAACTAATATTTTACGACTTAAGTTTCTGCTGTAACAGCTGATTAACCTGTCCCGGATTAGCCTTGCCTTTAGAAGCTTTCATCACCTGACCAACAAAGAAACCAATCAGCTTATCCTTACCGGATTTAAACTCTTCTACCTGAGACGGATTACTGGCAATTACTGCATCAATAATAGCCTCAATTGCTCTGCTATCAGTGATCTGTTTCAGGCCTTTTTTATCGATAATAGCATCAGCATCTTCACCCTCTTCCCACATCACCTCAAACACGTCTTTGGCAATTTTTCCGGAAATGGTATTGTCTTTAATCCGTGTTAACAGACCGCTTAACTGCTGTGCATTTACCGGACAGTCTTTAAATTCCAGGGCATTTTTATTCAACCTTGCCGATACTTCACCCAACAGCCAGTTCGCGGCCATTTTGGCATCCTCAACTGTCTGCTGTACCTGTTCAAAATAATTCGCCATGTCACGATCCGCAGTCAAAGCTCTGGCATCTTTTTCCGACAGTTCCAGTTCAGAGATAAAACGTTTACATTTTTCGTCAGGCAATTCAGGTAATGTCGCCCGAATAGCTTCTATTTCCTCTGCCGAAATAACAATAGGCAGCAGATCGGGATCAGGAAAATAGCGATAGTCATTAGCTTCTTCCTTACTGCGCATGGTTCGGGTTTCATTTTTATCCGCATCGTACAGACGTGTTTCCTGGATAATTCTACCGCCACTTTCCAGGATATCCATTTGCCGTTCTATTTCAACATTAATGGCTTTTTCCACAAACCGGAACGAGTTAATATTTTTCAGTTCCGTCCGGGTACCAAATTCTTCCTGCCCTTTAGGACGTAAAGATACATTGGCATCGCAACGAAATGAACCTTCCTGCATATTACCATCCGAAACATCCAGATAACGCACAATAGAATGGATTTTACGCATATAGGCTACCGCTTCTTTAGCACTGCGCATATCAGGCTCGGAAACAATTTCCAGCAGGGGCGTACCGGCGCGGTTTAGGTCAATCCCGGTTTGCCCATGAAAGTCTTCATGCAGTGATTTACCGGCATCTTCTTCCATATGCGCCCGGGTCACACCCACCCGCTTGCTGCTGCCGTCTTCCAGGTCAATATCAATAAAGCCTTCCCCTACTACAGGATAGTACAATTGACTGATCTGATAGGCTTTAGGTGAATCCGGATAGAAATAATTTTTACGGTCAAAGACTGAACGCTCATTAATTTGTGCATCAATAGCCAGACCAAACAACACTGACTTTCTTAATGCTTCACCGTTAAACACCGGCAAAACACCCGGTAGCCCCATATCAACAGCACAGGCCTGAGTATTTGGCTCTGCCCCGTAAGCGGTGGAAGCACCGGAGAATATTTTCGATTTAGTCGCCAACTGGACGTGAATTTCTAAACCAATCACAACTTCCCATTGCATAATAATTCTTTAACCTCTATGGTTTTACTTAAATTTTTTATGTGGCTGTCCAGACGTATTGGGAGATATGGTGGGCTTGTCCGGGGACGCTCTAGTACTTCCATGTATCGCTTTACGAAAACATCCATGTTTTCATAAACCCAGGACAAGCCCACCATATCCCCCAAAACTCTAGTTTCACTTTAACTTTAATGATTTATTTCTAAAATAACTTTAGCTTTCAATAGTATCGAAATACTCCGAGAGAGTATTCTTAGACTCTTATTACCCTGGTAAAGTTTCGGCAGCAGGGACGCTGACGAAAAGCCTCCATGGATGGATTCACGGTGTCTTTAGCAGGGTAATAAGAGTCTGAGGATACGTCTTCATAGGCACAAAACAAACCTAACTAAACAACTCCGGCCCACGACTATGCCAGTCAGTATTTTTTTGAAAACTATGCGCAATATTTAATAATTTTGCTTCATCAAAATGCCTGCCGATTAACTGTAATCCTACCGGACGATTATTAACAAATCCTGCTGGAATCGACATTCCCGGTAAACCGGCCAGATTAACAGCAATAGTATAAATATCGGATAAATACATAGTAATCGGATCGTCTGTCAGTTCACCAATATTAAATGCCGTTGATGGCGCTGCCGGACCCATGATGACATCCACATTTTCAAAAGCGGCTTTAAAGTCATTACTGATCAAACGGCGGGTCTTTTGTGCCTTCACATAATAGGCATCATAAAAACCTTCTGATAAGGCATAAGTACCCACCAGAATACGGCGCTTAACTTCCGGCCCGAAACCTTCACCGCGGGAGCGAATATATAAATCATTAAGATCTTCAGGATTGTCACAACGATGTCCAAAACGTACCCCGTCCATACGAGACAGATTAGACGAACACTCTGACGGTGCAATAATGTAATAGGTTGGAACAGCAAGCTGGCTATTGGGCAGACTGATCTCACTGATCACCGCACCCTCTTTTTCATATTCCTTGACCGCGTCTTCAATAACTTTAGCTACACTATCATCCAGACCTTCAGAAAAATACTCTTTGGGTAAGCCAATTTTAAGGCCCTCAAGGCTGTCATTTAAGCTTGCCGTATAATCCGGGACTGGTTGATCCACACTGGTGGAATCTCGCCGATCCAGACCCGCCATAACATTAAGCATCAAAGCGGCATCTTCTGCTGTTCTGCTCAAAGTGCCAGCCTGATCCAGACTGGAAGCAAAAGCAATCATGCCATAACGGGAAACCCGTCCATAGGTTGGTTTCAGCCCGGTAATGCCACAGAAAGACGCCGGTTGCCGAATTGAACCGCCGGTATCAGTACCTGTAGCAGCAGGGGTCAGACGTGCGGCAACGGCTGCTGCAGAACCGCCGGAGGAACCACCGGGAACAGCTTCCAGTGCCCAGGGATTTTTTACCGGACCATACCAGGAGGTTTCATTAGATGAACCCATAGCAAATTCATCCATATTGGTTTTACCCAGCATAACGGCACCGGTGCTATTAAACTTTTCAATGGTAGTGGCATTATATGGTGAGATAAAAGGGTCCAGCATTTTAGAACCACAGGAAGTTTTAACATCCTTAGTACAGAAAATATCTTTTTGAGCCAGTGGAATGCCATTAAGCAGTTCGACATTGCCAGCCGCTCGCTGTTTATCAGCCTGCTGCGCCTGCTGCAGAGCAATCTCCGGTGTCACGGTAATAAAACTGTTTAACTGTTGATCCAGAGAATTGATGCGCTCCAGATAAGTCTGTGTCAGTTCAACACTGGAAAAATCACCCGCTTTCAGACCGACAATCAATTCTGCAATGGTTTTGTTGTGCATTTTATTTTCCAAAAATTTGTATCTTTGATTTACTACGATAGTTACCCAGCAAAAACAACCGTATTTATTCAACCACTCTGGGTACCAGAAACAGGCCTGCTTCTACTTCAGGTGCATAAGCCATTAGATTTTCCCGATCATTTGTCTCGGTCACTTCGTCCAGCCGTAAACGCTGGACACCATCCAGCGGATGAGCCATTGGCATAACCTCCTCAGTATCCGCAGAATCCAGTTGTGCAACCAAATCCAGAATATTGGTCAGATTGGTGGCATATTCCGGAATATCCTGTTCATCAATACCCAGTCTTGCTAAAAATGCAATTTTTTCAACATCACTTTTATCCAGTGTGGACATTCAGTCGCTCCTGTTGCTTCTATAGAGCAGGGGCTTAAGCACCCTGGCTGATAACAATAAAGTGCATAAGTTACCATATTTATGAAAAATTCTCAGTCATTCACAAATGAAAGTTGGACATTTTTTAACATTATTTCTAAAATGCTGAGATCTATGCTCAAAACCTCACTGACATCGGACAGCTTCGGCACCGGGCATGGAGACAAAAATTAATTTCGGCTTTACTGAAATTAAGCCAAAACCATTAGCCGATGGGTAATTGTGCAACTATTGGATTCTATCATTGTCTTTTCCATAACGTTCAGATTATCTATTATTAGAAGTTACTATAAAATTATAAGGGAACCCTGCCCACTATGTTTGGATTCGGTCGTTTACGTGGCGTTTTTTCCAATGATCTGTCAATTGATCTGGGAACAGCCAATACACTGATTTATATTCCTAGACAAGGAATTGTCCTTAATGAACCCTCAGTCGTTGCCATCCGCCAGGAATACAGCACCAACGAAAAAATGGTAGCGGCGGTAGGTGAAGAAGCTAAATTAATGCTGGGTAGAACACCTGGCAATATGGAAGCCATACGTCCACTGAAGGATGGGGTCATTGCCAACTTTACCGTGACCGAAAAAATGCTCCAGCATTTTATCCATAAGGTACATGAAAATCGCTTTTTAAAACCCAGCCCCCGGGTTCTGGTCTGTGTCCCCTGTGGTTCGACTCAGGTAGAACGTCGAGCGATTAAAGAATCGGCTCTGGGTGCCGGTGCTCGTGAAGTCTATCTGATAGAAGAAGCTATGGCGGCAGCCATAGGGGCCGGCATGCCGGTTAGTGAAGCCACGGGGTCCATGGTCGTTGATATCGGCGGCGGTACCACTGAAGTGGGTATTCTGTCGCTGAGCGGTATTGTTTATTCAGAGTCCATCCGGATTGGCGGAGATCGTTTTGATGACGCGATTATCAACTATGTACGCCGAAATTACGGCAGTCTAATTGGTGAAGCCACCGCTGAACGTATTAAACAGGAAATCGGTTCTGCTTATCCCGGCAATGAATTACTGGAAATAGAAGTACGCGGCCGCAATCTGGCTGAAGGGGTACCAAGAAGTTTTGCTCTTAACAGCAATGAAATTCTGGAAGCTATTCAGGAACCACTGTCCGGTATTGTCGGTGCAGTAAAAATTGCACTGGAGCAAACACCACCGGAACTGGGTGCGGATATTGCTGAAAAAGGCATGGTACTGACCGGCGGCGGCGCATTACTGCGCGATCTGGATCGGTTATTATCAGAAGAAACCGGCCTGCCAGTTATGATTGCAGAAGATCCTCTTACCTGCGTAGCCCGCGGCGGCGGTCGGGCACTGGAAATGATGGATGAAGTCGGCACTGATTTATTCAGTCTTGAATAAATTACTCCTGCCCGACATGTTTAATCAGTTATTTAGCTGGAGCGGTAACCATAAAACAGTTATTTGATGAAGACTCCTCCTATCTGGCCCGTCTGATCTTTGTGATGATCTTCTCCATTATCTTAATGACAGCGGATCATCGCACCACTATGCTCAATGGTGTCAGAAGCGTATTCAGTATTGCACTTTATCCCCTGCAGACCATTGCCAGCACACCGACGGATGTGGGTCTATGGCTTGATGAACAATTTAATTCTCATCAGTCCCTAATTGAAGAAAATGAACAGTTTCGTTCTGAAAATCTGTTATTAAAGGCTCAGATTCAAAAATTTTCCTCTTTACAGGCCGAAAACATCCGTTTACGTTCGCTGCTCAAATCATCCCGTAAACTCAGTGATCAAATGCTAATTGCTGAAACCATTGCCGTGGATCTGGATCCCTATAAACGTCAGATAGTCATTAATAAGGGACTGCCCAGTAGTATTTATGCCGGGCAACCCATTCTGGATGCTTATGGCATTATGGGACAGGTCATTAACCCGGGTATTGCTTCCAGTACAGCTATTCTTATTACCGACCCATCCCATGCCATCCCGGTGCAGGTCAATCGCAATGGTCTGAGGACTGTTTTATACGGCACGGGTGCTGCCAATTATCTGGAAATTCTCAACCTGCCCAATAATGCCGATATAGAAATAGGTGATTTACTCATTACTTCCGGGCTGGGTGGACGTTTTCCGGAAGGTTATCCAGTAGCCACGGTAGTGGATATTAAACGGGACCCCGGCCAGCCATTTGCCCGTATTATTGCTGAAGCCTCTGCTCATCTGGAACAAAGTCGCGAAGTGCTGCTGGTCATGGCACAAAAAAACAAACCGCAATTACTTTCTGATACCATAAAATCTGAACAAAACAACAACATAGAAAAGGCAGCCAAAACAGAGGCAGAGCATGAGTAATCGACCTGCCAGCCATGGCGGCATTATTATCTGGGTGAGTTTTGGAGCGGCTTTCATTCTGGATATGCTGCCCCTGCCTGAGACTCTGGATATCTATCGGCCGGAATGGATCACCCTGATCCTGATATACTGGTGTCTGGCTCTGCCGCACCGAGTCGGTGTTTTTACCGGCTGGGTAGTCGGATTTTTACTGGATATCCATATGGGCAGTGTCCTGGGTCAACATGCTTTAACCCTGTCGATTATTGCTTATATGTCCTATAAACTGCATATCCGTATCCGTCTTTATCCCTTATTACAACAATCTCTAATCATTTTATTGCTGGTGGCTCTGTCACAAATACTGGTCTTATGGATCAACGGCATTACCAGCAGCGTACCCGGCAACTGGGCTTACTGGCTGCCCTCATTAACCAGTATGCTGGTATGGCCATGGGTCTTTTTCCTGATGCGTGCTATCCGCCGACTTTATGGTGTAAACTGAAAAAATTGAAAACCTATGGCGGCTAAACAACTACTTAAAGACCATTTTATTGAACTGCGGATCTTTCAGCACCGCAGTATTGTGGCTATTTTATTTACCATTTTCCTGTTTGGGATCCTTATCAGCCGGCTGTTTTATCTGCAAATTACCAATCATGATCATTTTACTACCTTATCCCAGAACAATCGGGTGTCGGTACAGGCCATTCCTCCTACACGCGGTCTGATTTATGATAAAAACGGCATTATTCTGGCTGAAAATTTACCCTCCTATACTCTGCAGATTATTCCCGAACAAACTAAAGATATTGATAATCTTCTGGAACAACTGGCCACTCTGATCAATATTCGCGATGTCGATATTAAAAAGTTTAAAAAAGAGGTCCACCGGAAACGCCGTTTTGAAGGTATTCCTTTACGTTTTCATCTAAACGATAAAGAGGTGGCTATTATTTCTGTTAATTTACACCGTTTGCCCGGGGTAGAAATTCAGGCTCAGTTAACACGCTTTTACCCCTATGGTAAGGAAACCTCTCATGTTGTCGGGTATGTAGGACGTATTAATGAAAAAGAACTGAAAACTCTGCCCGTGACTAATTACAGCGGTACCAATCACACCGGAAAACTGGGCATAGAAAAATCCTATGAAGCTTTATTACATGGCCAGGTGGGGTATCAGAAGGTAGAAACAAATGTCCGCGGCCGGGTGTTGCGGGTACTGGAACGCAGCAACCCGACCCCTGGAGATGATTTATATCTTAACCTGGATATTAATCTGCAGAAAGTAGCCGCTGAGGCCTTTAAGGGTAAACGCGGTGCTCTGGTGGCTATTGATCCCCAGAACGGTCACGTTCTGGCGATGCTGAGTATGCCAGATTATGATGCCAATCTCTTTGTTAACGGTATTGACTCCAAAACCTATAAGGCACTGAATACTTCCTGGGAACGCCCATTGTTCAATCGCACCCTGTTAGGCAGTTACCCGCCAGGATCAACCACCAAGCCTTTTTTTGCACTGGCCGGCCTGGAACTCAATGTCATTACTCCGGATCATGAGATTTTCTGTCCCGGCTATTACCAGCTCAAGGGCAAGGCACATAAATACCGCGACTGGAAAAAATGGGGTCATGGCAAAACCGGCATTACAAAATCTATTGTGGAATCCTGTGATGTCTTTTATTATGATCTGGCATTCCAGCTTGGTATAGACAGAATGCATCAGTTTATGAGCAGCTTTGGTTTCGGACAACGCTCCGGCATTGATATTCTGGGTGAACGCAAAGGACTTATGCCTTCCAGAGCATGGAAAAAGCGGGTTCGTGGCCAGGTCTGGTTTCCCGGAGAAACCGTCATTACCGGTATCGGACAGGGGTATTTCCTGGTGACACCCTTACAACTGGCACTGGCAACCGCCACTCTGGCCAATGGCGGCAAATATTATCAGCCGCAACTGGTACACTCTATTAAACGCAAATCCGATCCCATACCCAGACTGGTTTCACCTCAGTTAGTACGTGAAATTCCAGTCCAAAAAAAATCCAACTGGGCAATAATATATCATGCCATGACTGAAGTGATTCACGGTCGCAGAGGTACTGCCCGACGTTTAAATAAACCGGGTATGCGTTATAAAATTGCGGGTAAAACCGGTACCGCACAGGTCTTTTCTGTTGCCCAGGACTCAAGTTATAAAGAAGAAGGACTGGAAGAGAGACTTAAGGACCACGCCGTTTTTATGGCCTTTGCACCGGTTAAAAATCCTAAAATTGCTATTGCAGTAGTGGTT
>JALVAL010000155.1 GCA_027011205.1 Gammaproteobacteria bacterium | reverse complement strand
TTATTGGCTTGTGAATTAGTCATTAAGCGCAGGTTGCCAGCAAAAGTAGTTAAAGGAATAACTAGCAGGGCAATAATTAGAATTTTCATCGATTTCTCCTGATGATTTTGTTAATCCACTATACAGCCTTCAAAAAATAAAACTGCCAAAAAGTAGAATTTTTATTAAAGTAGAATAATGTATCCTATGATACTTTATTTCTGCCAGTACATCTTACAAATATACTTTTTATAGTCTACAGAAATTATGAGTGATAATTATCAATCGCAATTAAAAATATCAAACTCGCTTGCAATACCTATGTATGAAATTGAGTTTAATTTCATACGAGCCCAGGGTTCAGGTGGTCAAAATGTTAATAAGGTATCCACAGCGGTTCACCTGCGTTTTGATATTATGGCTTCATCATTACCCCAGATTTATAAAGCAAAGTTATTGCAATTAAATGACCATCATATAAGCTCTAATGGTGTCATTATTATTAAGGCGCAATCGTTTCGTACTCAGGAGAAAAATCGTGAAGATGCACTGAATCGCTTAGCTGCAATTATTAAAAAAGCCCTGGTGAGCCAGAAAAAAAGAAAGCCGACAAAACCAACAAGAGCATCGAAAAAGAGACGAATGGATAGCAAATCAAAGCGGGGACAGCAGAAGATACAAAGGCGTAAAGTAGATTTTTAATCAGTCTCTTATTGATACTATTTGAAGCAATTATAACAGAGACTGTTGAGATATCGGGTTGAACTGAAGACAGTGATACGGTTATGATAAATATGATGAGATTCTAGTAAAATTTATAGCTGGGTCAGGATAATCAATTTAGGAGAAGAACTTGTGAAAGATTTAATCTGGGATGAATCATTAAGTGTTCAGGTTCAGGAAATTGATGAAGATCACCGCAAACTGGTCGATTTGTTTAATATTTTAAACCATGCGGTTACTGCTGGTGATAGCCTGCAGTATATCGAAGCGGTATTAGAAGAACTGATTAACTGTACTATCTGGCACTTCAGTCATGAAGAACGACTCATGATAAAGTATGATTATGAAGATTTTACGGAGCATAAGACCGATCATCAGGATTTAATTGACAGTGCCAGAGAGTTACAGCAGAAATTCCTGCAGACAAATCAACTTTCAGATGAGGATATTAGCTTTCTGGAGCACTGGTTAACCGGGCATATCCTTAGTGCGGATATGAAACTGGGTAGTTTCCTGGGTGAAGTAATGTAAATAAACCTGTATCCTTTAACAGGACTTTGTTATTTTGGCTGACCAGGTTAAAGTGTGATGACAATAATTAAAACTCAAAGTACACGGCGTGAAGAACTTATTGATATTACCGAGCAGGTTAAACAGGTCGTTAATAAAAATAAAATAAACAATGGTATAGTCAGTGTTTATGCCCAGGGTGCAACGGCCGCTATTATGATTCAGGAAAACTGGGATGAAAGTGTGCAAACGGATGTGGTTAATCTATTAAGAAAAATAATTCCCAGGGGTGTCTGGCTGCATGATCAGCAGGATGGCAATGGAGACTCTCATTTAAAAGCAGGGCTGGTTGGGCCGTCGGAAGCTATTCCTGTCATTAATGGTAAACTCGGATTATCCACCTGGCAAAATATTTTTTTCTGCGAATTTGACGGGCCAAGAACAGAAAAAAAAATCATCTGCACCTGTATAGCGCAATAGCTATGAATTATCTATGTATTGTTAGTGGCAAAGTGCAGGGTGTTTTTTACCGGGCATCAGTTCAGGCTCTGGCTTCGGATGCAGGCTATTCTGGGTATGTCAGAAACCTGCCGGATGGTAATGTTGAAGCGGGTGTCAGTATTAATGATAAACATCCCCTGGATCATTTTCTGGCTATCTTAAATACGGGGTCACCCTATAGTCGAGTGGATCATATTGAGACCCATCAGACAACAGGCGCAATCAGTGCTGGTTTTATAATTATTAGATAAGCCATAAGCCGTTTAGGTGAACAGCCGTTTTTTATAATCACTCCATGTCTGTTGTAGTTCTGTTTCCGTATTCATAACAAAAGGTTCTGAGTGGGCTAAATGGTTTACCGGCAACAGCGGTTTTGTATCGTTATTACTATTAACGCTTACGATATCTGCCTAAGGAGTACGGCTGCTGATTGATTATCTGGTTAGTCATAGGGGTGATATTCCACATTAACCTGTACGTGCCTCTAAATAAATCAAGGAGAAATTATGACTAATCCTGTAATCGCAGACAACAAACCACAGGCCGTTATTTTAAAAAAAGATAAGGAGTATTATTTCTGTACTTGCGGACGTTCAAATAGTCAGCCCTTTTGTGACGGTTCTCATACGGGTACATCATTTGAGCCTAAGGTATTTGTAGCAGAACAGGATGGAGAGGCTTATTTATGTGCCTGTAAACATACCGCTAATGCCCCTTTTTGTGATGGCAGCCATAAACAGTTCTCAGATGAACAGGTGGGGGAAGAAGGGCCTGGAATGGCAATAGATAAGTTATCGCAACCCTCTGTGACGGCAACTGTAGAAGAACCCACAGTGACTTTTATTCATCAACTGGCCAAAGAGGGTTTATCCAGATTTGGCCATCATGGCCCCATGACATCCATGGGGGTTCCCAGGAATCGTTTACCCCACTGGGATGATTTACAAATTATGGTGGCACAACTGGCAAACAGACCATTATTTGAAGAGCAAAATGTTTCCACTCAATTAATTATTGGCCCGGAAGCCAGGAAACCATTACAATTAGAGATACCTATATTGGTCTCTGACATGAGCTTTGGTTCCTTGTCTGAAGAAGCTAAAATTGCTCTTGCTCAGGGTGCTGAACTGGCTGGAACAGGAATTTGTTCCGGCGAGGGTGGTATGTTGCCTGAAGAACAGGCAGAAAATAGTCGTTATCTGTATGAATTAGCCAGTGCTCAGTTTGGTTATCATGAAAGCCTGTTAGAAAAAGTGCAGGCCTTTCATTTTAAGGGGGGACAGGGAGCAAAAACGGGTACTGGCGGTCATCTTCCGGGAATTAAAAATATTGCTAAAATAGCACAGGTAAGAGGTATTCCTGAAGGTGAACCCGCTATCTCTCCACCGACCTTTAAAGATTTATCATCAGTAAATGATTTTAAAAAATTTTCTGACCGGGTTAGGGAAATAAGCGGAGGTATCCCCATTGGTTTTAAACTCAGTGCTAATCAAATTGAACGGGATATTCAATTTGCTCTGGATGCCGGTGCGGACTACATTATTCTTGATGGTCGTGGCGGTGGTACCGGTGCTGCTCCGGA
>JALVAL010000154.1 GCA_027011205.1 Gammaproteobacteria bacterium | reverse complement strand
AACATATTTATCAATATAAATATCAAGTTTTGTAGTTGGCGCTATTTTTTTTAGATTATTCATTAATTGAAAATCATCAACAATTACCATGCCCATAAACCACAGCGCTATCACCAAAGGAATCATGCCCAGTAACAAAATTCTGCTTTTTACACTTAAATTCATATCCGCCTCAAAAAAAGATTTATTTAGGTTATAGTGTTTATCGACAGTAAACACTATAACTTTAGTCTGAGTTCAGAAAATTGCCAGAAAAGGGGATTTCAGGGATGAGAAGCAAAAAGATTCAAGTGGTAAACCCAGCAACTCGTCTTAAAAAACGAGGCTTTTGGAAGATAGTTGACACCTGCTATCCTCAACCTCAAAGAGGAGGCCTTGCAGATGCCGGGTAAAGAAGCAAAGATTATAAACAACACTTAATGGATATAATTGTATTTACTGGATTCAGCTTGATTTTAAAGTGTTTTCGGGACTTTAATTATGGAAATTATATAACGATAGCTCTTTTATTGAATCATTTTCCACAAATACTGCGTTTTGTGGAAAGTTAAAAGCACATCCAGTCTGGTTTATAAAAAAGCAAATTCCATCAATAAGTTAAACTGATGCAAGTTATGCGGTAATATCCAACCGACATTTCGACGTAATGCTGCGCGCAACGCATTAGAGTCAGAGCTAAAACGTAAAGAAAAAGCACTGGCTGAAACAGCAGCCTTGCTGGTGCTATCAAAAAAGTGCCAGGCGATCTGGGGGAAAAACGAGGAAGATTAATTTCAAGACACTTGGCTTTTACCCATTATAAAAACCCTGTTGCTTAACATATTCAATCATCTGATCAATAAATAAACGGGTTTTCTTAGGTGTATGTCTACGGCTGGGATACATTATATAGGTGGCAGAAAATGCCTTAAATTTCAATTCGGGAAGAACCTGAACCAGAGAACCATTTGCAAGCTCAGCATAACTATCCGCTAAAAGAGTTAAACTAATTCCAATCCCATTTTGAGCAGATTTTATTAATGCAAAACCATCATTCACTTTCGTGTGAACATTAACAGCCCAATTTTTTATTTCAGCACCATCATAATAAGCCCAATTGGTCATTACCCCTTCCTCTCCAGCGTAGACAACAAATCGATGATGCTCCAGATCCTCTATTGTTTGAGGCATACCATGCTGTTTGAGATAATCAGGCGATGCAACCATGACTAATTTATTATCCGTTAACTTACGAGCAATCAGGCTTGAATCCTCAGGTGAAGTAATTCGAATAGCCAAATCAAAACGTTCCCCCACAATATCGACATATCGGTCTTCCAGACGTAAATCAATTTTTAAATCAGGGTAATCTTCAACCATTTTTTTTATCACAGGCATGACATGAATACGACCAAAATGAGTCGTGCTGGATATTCGTAATTCACCAAAAACATCATTGCGCAGTGAAGCAGCCAAGGCATCCGTTTCTAATAACTGTTCTCGCAATTTTTTTGCATGCTGATAAATAGACTGCCCTGCATCAGTAAGACTCAAACTACGTGTCGTACGATTTAGTAATCGAAGTTCCAAATGTTGTTCAAGTTGTGCAATCTGTTTGCTCACCATAGAGCGATTAACACCCAGACGTTTTGCTGCTTGACTAAAACTACCACTATCAATGACATCAGAAAATAAAACCAGGCGACTAGCAGTATCCATAACAACCTCATTGTTTCCATTATAGAAACATATATACACCATATTGGTTCTTATTAGAAGACAATTTATTCTCTATACTAAACATCAATATATCAATAAACCTTTCACATTACTATTAACGGAGTTTATTATGTCATCAGTCACATCAACCCAACCAAATCTGTTTTCTCCTCTAAATGTAGGCTCATTGACTCTTGCAAATCGTATTATTATGGCACCGCTCACTCGAAATCGTGCAGGTTCAGCTAATGTACCAACTGATCTCAATGTTCTCTATTATGCTCAACGTGCCAGCGCAGGTTTAATAATAACTGAAGCCAGTCAAATTTCAGCAGCGGCATTAGGTTATCCTTCAACACCAGGAATCCATAGTTCAGAGCAAATTGCAGGCTGGAAAAAAGTAACGGATGCAGTTCATGCCAGAGGTGGTTTAATTTTTATTCAACTTTGGCATGTTGGCCGGATTTCCCATCCATCAATGCTGCCTGATAATCAATTGCCTGTTGCGCCTTCAGCCATTTGTCCAACAGGAGAGGCCTTCACTTATGATGGAATGCAGCCTTTTGTTACACCTCGAGCACTTAAATTGGAAGAAATTCCAGGATTAATAGCTGATTATGTCAATGCTGCAAAGAATGCCAAAAAAGCAGGATTTGATGGTATTGAAATTCATGCAGCAAACGGTTATTTACTGGATGAGTTTTTGCGAGATGGCTCCAATCACCGTACAGATGCCTATGGTGGTGATATTAAAAACCGTATGCGATTACTTGATGAAGTTGTGACTGCACTGAAAGATATTTGGCCAAGCCATCAGATTGGAGTTCGATTATCACCAGAAAATCAATTTAATGATATTAGTGATTCACAACCACAAATAACATTTAATGCTGTAGTTGACATGTTGAGTCATCATGATTTGGCTTATTTACACATTTTAGAAGGAGATATGCTCAATGGTAACCGGCATGTCGATTATCTAGAATTAAAAAAGCGTTTTAACGGTTTGTACATGGCCAATATGGGTTATAACAAAATGTCGGCTGAAGCAGCTATTAAGGAAGCTCATGCTGATATGATTGCATTTGGCCAATTGTTTATTGCTAATCCTGACTTGCCTGAACGCTTCGCACTGGATGCAGAATTAAATGAACCAGATCAGGAAACTTTTTATGGGGGAAATGCAAAAGGTTATACCGACTATCCCACATTAGAAATTGAGAAAGCACCTATCTAATTTTTCCATTGGTTTGCAGATAGCCCGCGAATCCCGTTAAAAATATTTTAGCATGCTGACCAGCATGGGTGAGCTGATATTCATATAAAACAACGGGACGCTCGGGGGTATAGCCCCCACTTTGATAAAACCACATATAAGACTTTGGATAATTCTCACGCCCATCATTGATCACCCGCAAAGTGGTTTCATCTGCCAGGATAATGGGCAGCATAAAGTAATTCCAGGACAGGCTTGAGCTGATTCAGGTTCGTATAGAATTAATTTACAGACTAAATCCATTGGGTGTAGTTCCTTTAAAACGACGAAATTCATTACCCAAAATTGTTCACCTCTAAAAAATCATAATTTCTTTTCTTAGACAT
>JALVAL010000153.1 GCA_027011205.1 Gammaproteobacteria bacterium | reverse complement strand
TCTTAACGGACTGGATAAAGGAGGGGCCTATGCATTAATTGCTCTGGGTCTGACTCTGGTGTTTGGAACATTGGGTGTGGTCAACTTTGCGCATGGCGCCTTGTTTATGCTGGGGGCTTTTTGTTCGGTAACCTTTCAAAAACTGCTGACTATTTCCAAACAGGTCAAAGATACCAGCATTACCTTTTTTGATGCCTATAAGGAAATGCCTTATCTGGAAATCTGGTTTGGTGATTATGGCAAGGCAATTATTGACTGGTCTGTGCCGCTTTCTATCCTGTTTGCGATACCGGTTATGCTGTTAATCGGTCTGGCAATGGAACGTGGTTTAATACGACATTTTTATAAACGTACACACGCCGAGCAGATTCTGGTAACCTTTGGCCTGGCAATTGTTTTACAGGAAATAATAAAACTCAGCTTTGGTGCAAATCCGATCCCGACACCTGCACCTGAAATCTTTTCCGGCACCGCAGCTATCGGTGCTTTATTTGGACTGGGTGAATCTGTTGTCTATCCCTGGTGGCGACTGATATATCTGGGCTTTGCTTTTTCAGTGATCGCGTCAGTATTTGCCTTTTTAAATCTGACTACTTTTGGTATGGTCGTTCGAGCCGGGATGATGGACAGGGAAACTGTTGGACTGCTGGGTATTAATGTGGAACGACGCTTTACTATTGTGTTTGGTCTGGCAGCCGTAGTGACCGGTCTGGCTGGTGTAATGTACTCACCGATTTTACCGCCGGATTATCATATGGGTATGGATTTTCTGGTGCTGTCCTTTGTGGTCGTGGTGGTCGGAGGCATGGGTTCTCTGGGCGGCGCAGTCGCAGCGGGTTTTCTGCTCGGTATTTTACAGTCTTTCGCATCCATGAACGAAGTAAAATCAATTATTCCCGGTATCGATCAGATCATAATTTATCTGGTGGCAGTATTTATTATTCTGGTCCGGCCCCGTGGCCTGTTTGGGCGTGAAGGGGTAATGGAGGACTGATTATGACGATACCATCATTTAAAAAAGATATGTTTGTTATGCTGATTTTTTCAGCGGTTATTTTAACTATGCCTATGTGGTTAAAACCCCTGGGTGCAGGTTATCCTGATTTACTGCAGAAATTTGCCATCTTTGGTATTTTTGCTGTAGGTTATAATATTTTATTTGGTTTAACAGGTTATCTGTCCTTTGGGCATGCCGCCTTTCTGGGTGTCGGTTCCTATACAGCTGTGTGGTCATTTAAGCTGCTGACCATGAATGTTCTACCGGCTATATTGTTCAGTGTGGTACTGGCAGGTATTGTTGCGGCAATTATCGGCTTTATCAGCCTGCGGCGATCAGGTATTTATTTTTCTATTCTGACCCTGGCTTTTGCACAGATGTTTTATAATATGGCTTATTCTGTCTTAACCCCTGTCACCAATGGTGAAACCGGGCTGCAGTTAGCGAGAACTGATCCCAGAATTATTGATAATCTGTTGTCAGAAGCCGGTGCTGGTCTGCCGTCACCGACATTGTTCGGTATTCACATGAGTGGCTATTCCGGCTTTTATTTTTGTGCAGTAATATTAATTATTGCCTTCTTTATATCCCAGCGCATCTTCCATTCTCCCTTTGGTATGAAATTGCAGGCTATTAAGTCGAATCAGACCCGGATGAAATACACCGGTTATAATACCCGCCCTTATTTATTAAGTGCCTTTGTTATTTCAGGTATGTATGCCGGTCTGGCCGGAGCGCTTATGGCGGTGACAGATCCTCTGGCCGGTGCTGAACGTATGCAGTGGACAGCTTCCGGTGAAGTTGTTCTAATGACTATACTCGGCGGTGTAGGTACCCTGATTGGACCCTTGCTGGGTGTGACTATTATTAAATATTTTGAAAATATATTTTCAGCACTTAATGAGCAGGCATTGCTGGCGGCTTATTCCTTTATGCCGGACTGGTTGGCTAAAATGATGGTTACCATTACCTCACCATTTGTAGGTGAAGGCTGGCATTTAACACTGGGTGCTCTGTTTGTGATTATTGTGGTCTTTCTTCCCGGTGGGGTTATGGAAGGTCTGGGTAAAATAAAAAATCTGTTTCGAAAAAGGCCGCCGGATCCACTAGCAAAAACTCTTGTTGAAGGACAAAGACAGGAGGAAAAAGGATGAGCCATATCATACTGGAAATTGATAATGTGCAAAAATCATTTGGTGGTCTGAAAGCGCTCCATAACCTGAATTTGCAGGTTGAAGAAGGTAAAGTTCATGCGATTATCGGTCCTAATGGTGCCGGTAAATCCACTATGCTCAATGTCTGTATCGGCCGTCTGGCACCTGATAGTGGCGTGGTGACCTTTAATGGCGAAAATGTACTGGGCAAGCAACCACATGAAATTAATCAGGCGGGTATTTCCCGGGTTTTTCAGACCCCGGAAATATTTCCTGATCTGTCCCTGATTCAAAATGTCATGATACCTGCTTTTGCCAGACGTGAAGGTTCCTTCAGGTTTAATATGTTCAGTAATTTGTGCAGTGAAAAAGAAGTAATGGATGAAGCCAGCCATATTCTGCATGATATTGGTTTAAATGAGCAGGAAAGTGATCACGCAGGCAGTCTTTCCAGAGGTGACAAACGTCGTCTGGAACTGGCAATGTGTCTGATCCAGCACCCTAAATTATTATTACTCGATGAGCCAACAGCAGGTATGGCAAGACATGATACCAATAGAACAATTGAGTTATTAAAGAAAATTAAAGAAACTGGTATGACCAAGGTGATTATTGAACACGATATGCATGTGGTTTTCAGTGTAGCGGATCATATTTCCGTGCTGGCACAGGGAACTATTATTGCATCGGGTACACCGGATGAAATTCGCGGCAATCCAAAAGTGCAGGAAGCTTATTTAGGGGGAGCGCATTTATGAGTAATATTCATGTGCCAGTGGCTCAGAAAATAACAGCAACAGGCAGTTCACCGGCGTTTTTTTCATGCTGGGATTTACATGCCTTTTATGGTGAAAGCTATATTGTACAGGGCGTGACTTTTGATGTTCGAGAAGGTGAAATTCTGGCCTTATTAGGTCGTAATGGTGCGGGTAAAACCACCACTCTGCGTTCCATTGCTCGTGCTTCTTCACCGACAGTAAAACATGGTGAGATATGGCTGGATCATAAGCCTGTTCATAAAATGAAATCCTATGAAGCAGCTCAGAACGGTGTGGCACTGGTGCAGGAAGACCGCTGTATTATTCCCGGTTTAACCGTGGAAGAAAATTTAAAACTGGCACAGATTGCAGAACCGGTTGGCTGGTCTATAGAGCGTATTTATGAGCATTTTCCCCGTCTGGGAGAACGAAAAAATCAAATTGGTGTGACTTTATCCGGTGGTGAACAGCAAATGCTGGCAGTGGCACGTGCTCTGGCCAGAGACATTAAATTATTATTACTGGATGAACCCTATGAAGGTCTGGCACCGGTAATCGTACATGAAATTGAATCTATTCTGGATAATATTAAGCAGCTGGGTATAACCACCATTATTGTAGAACAAAATGCCATTGCAGCCTTGCGTCTGGCAGACCGGGCTATTATTCTGGATATGGGTGAAGTGGTGTTTGATGGACTGGCTCAGGAAGTTCTGGATAATGAAGAGCTGCGGCAGCAGTATCTGGCGATTTAATAGTCTCTGTATTCTTGAAAAATTATCTGAGAGGTACAGGTGAATGCAGCTGATAACAGGAATAATTATGCAAAATAAATCTTATACCATAAAAACTACAATTCTGCTTAGCGTGTTACTGTTTATGTTATCAAGCTATGCTTCTGAATCAAAACAATCGTTTATATCTCAGGCGGGTAATCTGACTTATCAGGGTATCTATGATCAGCAGTTAGTGCACCTGAAAAAAGGCCTCTGGCAGGGTAAGCCATTTCAGCCTGGCAGCGCCAGCAGACCCCGTGTTGGCCTGATTAAAGACTTCAGCTTCAGCGGTGATCTCAATCAGGATGGTCAGCCCGAGCAGATTGTCTTTTTATGGGAAAGCTCCGGTGGTTCCGGCACCGGGGTGTATATGGCTGTGCTTATCCGGCATAATGGTCAGTGGACCAATATAGCGACTCAGTTTCTGGGCGACAGAGTGCAATTACAAATGGGCCGTGTGCAGCAGGGGAAAATTGAGCTGGATATTATCCAGGCCGGTGATAAAGATCCTGCCTGCTGTCCCACACAACATGTATTAAGAAGCTGGTCGCTTAAAGGTACAAAGTTACAGGAAGCCCCGATACTGGATTTGGGTGAAATTTCTATTAAGGATCTGCAAGGCATAAACTGGCGGCTGGTAAAGTTAAACTGGCAGGAACAAGTGCCTGACAGCAGTACTGTTACCCTGCAGTTTAAGGCAAATAAAGTTTCAGGCTTCAGTGCCTGCAACCGATTTACAGCAAGTGTTAGTGATGGCAAAATACCCGGTAACATTAAATTTGGACCTATAACAGGAACCCGAAAATATTGTGAACAGGAAGTCATGGAGCTGGAAACACGCTTTCTTAAAGCACTGGTCAATACACGAAGTTTTAGTTTTGTAAATGGACATCTGACACTGGAATGGCAGGATGATGGTGCCGTCAGTACTCTATTTTTCAGGCCGGTAAAATAATTTTTAAACTTTTTTTGAGCCTCTGATATTGAGTTTTATTGGCAGGCAGACCAAAACGGATGCCCGATTTATCATCCAGTAAGCGGGATAATATGCCCTGTTGCGCCAGACATTTATGCAGTTCGGCAGCCCGATGGCTAACAATGGTTTTAAATAAACAGCTGCCTGAAATGCGGGCATCCGGATCAAAATCAATCAGAAAGGCGGATAATAATTCCTGCAGGTAAACAGAGTCATCGACTAATTGCCTTCTGGTCTGCTCAATCCATTGCTGGTCAGTCAATGCATGGCGGACAATATAACGGGCAGGATTATTTACAGACCAGGGGCCCTGATAATATTCCATGGTGTCAAGAATAGTCTTATGAGCCATGATAAAACCACAGCGAATACCTGCCAGCCCAAAAAACTTTCCAATAGAACGTAAGATAATCAGATTGTCAATCTGATTAAAATCCATTACAGATAAAAGACTGGATTGGGCAGTGCAATCCATAAAAGCCTCATCCACAATAAGCAGTCCCCCCTGTTTGCGTAATTGTCGCTGCCATAATTGCAGGGTTTCCGGGCTGGATAAATAACCATCGGGATTATTGGGGTTTATTATGACCAGTACATCCAGTCCCGTAATAGTATCAGAGATGCTGGTTCTGTCCAGATAAATAATTTGAGCATTATCCATCTGCCAGGAAAATTCGTGTTCAGAATAAGCGGGTGACAACAGGCCGACCCTGGGTTTATCAGAAATAAGTCCCAGCTTTTTTAAAACGAAAGGCAGTAATTGAATGGCCTGCTGGGAACCGGCGACGGGTAAAATATTTCTGGTCTGATAATATTGTTGTGCGGCCGGCAGCAGACCATCATCAGCTTCCGGCAGTCGATTAAAAATATCAGCTGGAAGCTCTGGAACCGGCCAGCCATTAGCATTAATCCCGGTAGATAAATCAAGCCATTGTGACGCTTCAATAGCATACTTTTGGGCCGCCTGATTAAGACCGCCGCCATGCTCTGGTCGAATATTTTCGTTATGCCGCAAATCAGCTCTGATAGTTTGCATTTTTTGTTTAAAAGTCATTTATTTTATGAGTAAGCGATTTTAAAAAAGCAGGCTGATAATGCCTGCTGCAATAACCCATAAAATAGTGCTTCGATTTAATAACTGACAGGCTTCAATAATGGTTTGAGGTTCGGCCGGTTTACCGCAGCCCAGACCGGGACGTTCTTTTATTTCACCATGATAGGGATCACTGCCGCCCAGCTGCACACCTAATGCTCCGGCACCGGCAGCCATTACCACACCAGCATTAGGGCTTTCCCAGAATGGAGCCTGTTTTGACCAGCATCGGGTAGCATGATGCCAGTTGCCCATTAAGGCATAGACTAGAGCTGTTAAACGTGCAGGGATATAATTCAGTAAATCATCTAATTTAGCCACAAAATAGCCAAACGCCAGAAACCGCTCGTTTTTATAACCCCACATGGCATCAAGAGTGTTAGTGAGTCGATAAACAACCACCCCGGGTGCGCCCGCTACCATAAACCAGAAAATAGCAGCAAATACCGCATCATTACCATTTTCCAGAACAGATTCAGTGGCTGCACGAGCTATATCTTCGGCGTCCATGTCCTGAGTGTCCCGGCTGACAATCAGAGATAAAGACTGTCGGGCTTCGGCCAGTTGATCCGCCTGCAGTGGGGTAAAAATATTCATGGCGTGTTGTTTTAAACTGCTTAGACCAATGGCGATAAATACAATCACTATCTCAATGGCATAGCCAATCATGTTATCGGGAGTCATAAAGTCGGTCAGAAACCAGGCGGGGATCAGGCAAATCAGTACGGCAATAAAGCCATTAACCCGTAATTGTTCATCTGAGTGGTGGATATGCTGATCATTGAGGCGTAGTTCCAGTTGATCCGCCAAATGCCCAAAGCCCACCAGAGGATGATATTTTTTGGGTTCAGAAAATAAAAAATCAAGCAATAATGCACAGGAGAGTATAATAAACATTTTTTTCCTTTCTCTTTTAATCCATTAAAAGTGATACGTTAACAATTAAAGAAGCATATTCTAACATGCAAAACAATATTAAGCAGGCTAAAACTTTAATGCTGCAGGGAACCACTTCAGATGCTGGAAAAAGCGTCATGGTGGCAGGTCTGTGTCGTCTGTATGCCCGCAGGGGAGTCAGGGTTGCACCCTTTAAACCACAGAATATGGCACTTAATAGTGCCGTGACCAGAGAGGGCGGCGAGATAGGCAGAGCTCAGGCGGTACAGGCTCAGGCCTGTTATCTGCAACCGCATACCGATATGAACCCGGTTTTACTAAAACCCAGTTCAGATACCGGGGCGCAGGTGATAATTCATGGCAAAGCACGAGCTGATATGGATGCCCGGACATATCATCAATACAAAAAGATTGCCATGCGGGCGGTGCTGGAATCTCATCAGCGACTGAGCGAACAATATGATTTGATTATTGTAGAAGGTGCCGGCAGTCCGGCGGAGATAAATCTGCGGGAAAATGATATTGCCAATATGGGTTTTGCAGAAGCCGTAGACTGCCCGGTACTGGTAGTGGCTGATATTGATAAAGGCGGTGTTTTTGCCCACCTGTACGGTACTTTGAAAATACTGGAATTATCGGAACAGCAGCGGATAAAGGGATTTATTATTAATCGCTTTCGAGGTGATGTATCCTTACTCGAACCGGGTAATCAATGGCTGGAACAGCAGACAGATACCCCGGTTCTGGGGGTTATTCCCTATTTGCATAACCTTCATATAGAAGCTGAAGATGCCATAATAACCAGGCAAACAGCCACGACAGGGGAGGTGCTAAATGTTGTGGTACCGGTACTGCCCAGAATTTCCAATCATACTGATTTTGATCCTCTGCGCTTACACCCTCAGGTTAAACTGATTTATATTGGAGAAGGGGCTGAGATCCCGGCTGCGGATTTAATTATTTTACCGGGCTCAAAAAGTGTCCGGGCTGATTTGCAATGGTTGAAAAATAATGGCTGGTCAGAAGCACTGCAGCGTCATTTACGTTATGGCGGTAAAATACTGGGTATTTGCGGCGGCCTGCAAATGCTGGGGCAGGTGATCAATGATCCGCTGGGAATTGAAGACTCACCGGGCAGTGCTCAGGGATTGGCTTATTTTTCCTATCAGAGCACTCTGACAAAGGAGAAATGTTTGCAGCAGGTAACAGGTGTTTTTGCTCAATCAGGGATTAAGGTCAGTGGTTATGAAATACATATGGGGCAGACCACAGGTATTAAAACGCATCAGAGTCTGATTCAGTTAGACAATAAATCGGATGGAATTATGTCAGAGGATCAGCAGATAATGGCCACTTATCTGCACGGGATTTTTAATCATCCACAGGCTTGTGAGTACTTACTTAGCTGGGCAGGGCTGTCTGTTAAGGAAAATTTTGACTATAGAAATTTCCAGGAACAGGCTATTGAGCGCGTAGCTGACGCCCTGCAGGATAATATGGATATGGCAGCAATAGAAAAAATTCTGGGCTTTTAGGGGTTTATCAGACTCTGAATGATAAACATCAAGACAAAACGCATAAGAGAATGGTAATATTTTAGTTTCGTGAGCAGCTATAGCCCTAAGCCAGTAACAAGAGTAAGGAATTATAAATGAATGTCGGACCAAGAGAGATTATCACCCCGTTTCGTCCCATACCGCTGGATGTGCCGGAGGGTATGAAACCCAATGAGTTTTTTAACAGCACAGAAAACCTGCAGGATCTCTCTCAGAATAACGGCCTGCTTTGCAATCCTGAAAATCTGTTGATGTATCGTAAGGCTCTGGGTCATAGCAATGAATTTGATACCTCTATTATTTTTAATTCTTCCAAATGTATTCTTGATCCACTGGGGCGTCCGGTTCGACGCACACAGTTGCCTGAAGTGACCAAAAACTCATGGAATCGCATGAATCAGATCATGATTGAATACATGATAGAAAAATACCCGGATCCCGGTGAAGCACTAATTCTTGCCGGTGAAGCCAGTCTGGATTCTACCTGGCCCTTAACCGCTCCGGGCGTACCCAGTATACGTATGCTGCATAACCACTTTATCGTATTTAACATGGAGCAGCTGCGTAATGCGGAAATGGCCGATCCCAATAATCCCAATTTGACCGATGGCGGTCAGAATAGTCTGTTCCAGGCGCATATGCGTGCGGTATATCGTAAATTTTTTGAATCCCTGGAGCTGAAAATTCTAAAACCTATTCACGGCACAGAATCTCAGATTGGCCTGACTGGCTATCCACAGGGGTTGCCCAGCTGGGAGATTCAGGGTGGTGTAGCCATGCTTAAAAGCACCCATTTCTGGAAAGAATATGATCTGATCCTTAAAGGTTTTCTGGATTTTTATCGTACTTTCTTTACTCAGGTTTCTACTCGTAATGCACCAATACCGGAAAAAGCATTTTTCCCGGATCAAATTGAAGACAACCTGTTATTTGATAATGACTTTCTGGCAGCGGCTAAAAAAGTCCGTGATATGTGTATTAAAGATGCTAAATACGCCAATGCCATTCGCTGGCAACCGGCTTTTAAACAGCTGATTTACCGCAATGATGAAGGCAAACTGATTGTTACTATCAGTCAGAATTCCATTGGTAATGCCATTACTGAATTATTGGGTGTAGTAGTGCGCCGGGTACCGGACGCAGAAGCCTATGAAAAAACCGAACAGGCATTAATTGAAAAGCTGCTGGAAGTCAGACAGCGTTTAATTAATGCTGATCTGGGCGATGCCATAAAGACTAAATACTGGGAATAATTGTTTGCAGCTGAGACATCGTTTGTATTAGGGGCTGTTAATCCTGAACTTTAGTTGAAAAATGCTGGCTATCGAGATTATGATGCTTTAGTTTCTGGTAGACAGCGCGAGTGCTGAGATTAAGAAATTCAGCAATGTCATCAACTCTGCCGTTAAATTGTTGCAGTGCCTGTTCCAGAATTTGTTTTTCAACTTTATCGGCGGCACGTTTTTTAGCTAATTTGATATTGGGTATTTTATTAGTGATTAATGTCGAATCCGGTGTCAGGTCGAAGAAGATTCTGTGTATAATCTTTCCTTCGGTAAATAAAAAAGATCGTTCCAGTACATTTTCCAGTTCTCTGACATTACCTGTCCAGTCATGTTCCAGTAAAATATTGGTAGCTGATGATGTCAGGGCTTTAACTTCTGTCTGATAGCGTTTGCCAAACCGTTTCATCATAAGCTGTACCAATGGACGCATATCTTCAGGGCGTTCTCTTAAAGGAGGAATATAAAGAGGTACCACATTCAAACGGTAAAACAAATCACGACGAAATTGCCCAGACTCAACCAGTTCAGATAAATCATGATTGGTCGCTGCAATGATTCTAATATCACAGGGAATTAGTTTTTTTCCACCAATACGTTCATATCTATTTTCCTGGAGAACTCTTAATAAGGTAACCTGAGCTTTTAAGGGGAGACTATTGATCTCATCCAGAAACAGGGTACCTTTATCTGCTCTTTCAAACCGGCCTTCTCGAGCGGTTTTTGCATCGGTAAAGGCACCCGCTTCATGCCCAAATAATTCTGTTTCTACCAGCTCCAGTGGAATGCTGCCGCAATTGACTGCAATGAACGGAGCATCTCGACGTGGACTCATGGCATGTATTGAACGAGCAATAATTTCTTTGCCGACACCGGTTTCACCGCTGATTAAAACCGGGACACGTGTCGGAGCAACAATTTCGACACTTTTTAATACTGACAGCATTGCATCACTTTGAGCAATCAAACCCGGCGGTTCTCCCAGGGCTTCAGAAAACGGTTCAGGATTTTCTTTTAACCAGAGGCTATGTAAACGTTCTTCTATGAGTTTTTGCAGTTCTGAGGGGGCTCTGACTTCAGCAAATATTTTTACTCCATCACTGAAATATTCATCACCAATAATCTGTTCACTGGATTGTGGATTTGTATGGATACAGATATCACAATGATCACTGCCCAGTGCAATTCTTTTTTTCAGTTCAATCTTGGCATAACCGTAATTGCGTGCAGCAATTCCTCCAAAAATACTGGATGTCATATGACACAGGGCTGGAGCAGATTCGATTAAATCACCAAATGGACATTTTGTTGTTTTAAGCTGCAAATTATCACCATCCATGGCAACGATCTTAAACTCGCCTCCTATTGTGTTTTTGAGGTTCACTAACAGATCACCATATTCTTTTAAGCTCAAAATGCCATCAATGTTATGACTGTCCCTATAAATATCCTCAAGAACTTCACTTGAATTAAGAACAATTTTTTTTATGAAGGATTCCAGAGTAGAACAATTGACACCTTGTGCCATGCCGCCTGTTTGCCCAATAAAAAGCTGCAGATAGCGCTCTGGAGTTAGATGCCCAAATGGCCTTAATGTTTTCATAGTATTAATCTCAGCTTTATGAAGTTTTGTTACAACTTTTGAAGCATAGCTTCAAATTATAATGCGAACCAGAAATATAATTGTAAACTAAAATAGCCGGCAAACTGTATTTACAG
>JALVAL010000152.1 GCA_027011205.1 Gammaproteobacteria bacterium | reverse complement strand
GCCTAAAAGAGGCAATAATATTAATGGCAGTATAAAGGGGGCAAAACGCAAATTCGAGTGAAGCATAAGCTTTTTATACATATTGAATCCTTTAACCTGTATATTAAATATACAGGTTAAACATACTGGTTATGGTTTTAAATAGATGCTGTACTCAAGAGTATAGAGCGAACGATCAATGATATCCATAAATCAAACGTAACTATTCAACGTGTCTAGATTTTGCCACAGTTCAATGCACAATAGCTTCGCTACCTCAAAGAGGCGTACGGAGAATGTGAGCATATACAAATATGTGACCATTCCCAGGTTCCCCTTGAGGGTAGAGTACGAAAATAACCCATTCTCTTTAACAAAAAGGGGGGTAAAAGATGAATATGCTGAGTAGTTACAACCAAACAATAAAAAGGAAGGTAACTATCAATTTTTATTGAAATACCTGTTTTCTGTGTTGTGGAAAAATCAAAAAAACATGGAAGAAAATGAGTTATTCTATTTACTCGTCAGGATTCACTGCAATCAGGTGAGAACTTTGTTGTGACAATTCTGAGCACGACTAAAACCGAAACAACAAAAATACTCATAAAAACTTCACTCATACTGTATTCTCTATACCAGAGGCTTATTAACTCACCAATCAATACGACAAGAGCCACATCTAAAATAAATGTTACTTTTACTCGCCCCATAAATAGATAAGCCTGGAAAACTCTTATAAGCTCAAGTGAAGCCAGAATGATGACTATATCCTTAATCATTATTTCTGCCCCATGAGACCATTTATCAGGAAAAGAGTGATATAGGGTCAGCAATAAATTAATTAATCCTGCGGCCATCCAGAGATAAATAGCCATCATAAAAATTCCTATAAAAAAGCCTACAATTCGTAAGTGCCAGTCATGATCTAAAATAAATGTTTGATAGACTGGAAGAGTATTCGGTTTTTTATTGTTCATTGTTGCAGTCCAAAATAAAAATTAGAGCTTACAACTCTATTATTACAGTGATATGAAGACTACTGAAATGATAATCCCCCCTCAAGAAAAAGGCTTACCAAAAGCACCCCGAAAATTCTACACCAACCTGATAAAATCCATGGTGTATAAATAATGCAGTTAAGCTGCAGATTATTTTCTGTCTGAAGTATAATTTTCACTCTGAGAATTGAACTCATTGTTTCTTTTCTAGGAGCTGTTGATCTTTCAGCCTGGAGAAATATGATTAATGTTAGAAATGTGAATACTGACATTGAAGAGAAGATTTGTGTGAAATAAAAAATTCCCTGTTTAAAATAACTCATCCTACGTTAGCTTTCCGGGCTACAGGTAACAAAAACAAGTAGACTATTGGCGATTCTGATTAAAAGTAAAGCCTGCTTTTTTCATTTTCTCTACAATTTTGACCGCATTTTTGTTTCCATTGTCTGAAAGCTGGAAGATTTGCTTAGCAATAGAATCGAGTTGTAAACGGACTTTTTTAGCCTCCAGAAAAATGCTTTTCTGTTGTTCAAGTCGTTCTTGCAATACCAGACGATCGTTAATCTCCTGAAAAACCTGCCCTCCAATTATCAGTATTACTGATAAAGTAAGCCCCTGCTCACTGGAAATCCATGATTGATGCTTATCTCTGGCTGAGGATATCTCTATTATTTTTCTTCTTTATTACCCTATTGTCTTTTGATTTGTATCTGATGTTAGCATAAAATGATTTCAAGTGATAAATGTCCAAAATCATCATTCCCCAATTTCACCTATATCGGTAAATTTAACAAATAGGCTATTAAGTGGTCCTGATAAAAAATCTGACAATTCAACTCTTTATTGCAGCTTTAGTGGCTCTAGTTGGCTGGATTTCTCATTTTTATCGATTTCCTCAACATGAAGTGCCCTTGCTGGTTCTTGGCCCGGGTATTATTCTGGGTTTTTTATATCGCATGGGATATCGGGTTATTCCTGCCTTATTTGTTGGTTTATTTGCCTGCCACTTCCAGCTTATTGGTTATCGCTTTCTTATTTCATTCTGGCTATCAGGTTCCATGCTGCTCTCAGGATGGCTATCCTTACTCTACATACATCATTTTTTTAGTGATGAGCTGATTGATCGACCCGTTCATAACTATCTGCACTTTTATGTTGCTGCGATGCTGGTAGCCCCCATTAGTAATTTATTACTGAATATTCCTTTAGTTTTCCTGATTGATCGTGTGGATATCTTTGAGGATATTCGCCTGTTTATTTTTTCCTATGGTTTTGGTCATGCCATGGGTGCACTGGTCTTTGCACCGGCTATTATATTATTTGGCAGGCGATATCATCTCCAACATGCCTATGCTGATTATTCTTCGGTCAGGATGGAGAAAGCAATCTGGCTGGTAACCGCCTTACTGTTGGTGCTACTAACTTTAACCTTAGGGAAGTATTACTCTTTTGCCGGTTTACTGGATGCTGAACTGCTATTATTTCCAATGATAGTCTGGAGTGCATTGCGTCTGGGTGTGGTCTTTACCAATATTGCTGTGGCTATTATTTCGTATACAGTCTTTACCTTTCATTTTTTTGGTCTGGCTGGTACATCAGGAAACATGAACCCACCCCAGGTTTTAGGTATGCTGCTGCTGATTATTACTCTGGCTGTATTAGGACAGCTGGTGGCAGCAACCACGTTGGAGCGCCGCAAAAAAGAATTTATGTTAGAAAAAACCGCTCTGCATGATCCGATAACCGGATTACCCAATGTATTGTATTTGCGTAAAAGTATGGAAGCTATCAGTCAAATTAATCAGCCTTCAAAGAATAGTCATATGTTGGGCTATATTTCAATTTGTAACTATGAGGCATTATTGCAGGGTTATGGTATAGAAGCTCGAAATGCACTCTATTGTCAGTTTGGTGGCTTTTTACAATTCGAAGCGGGTTCAGACATCAAGATTTATCGAGTCAGTGGTCCGGTATTCGTTCTGTTATTAGAAAATAATATGGATGAACAAGCCCTTAAATTCATGCATCACCTGGCTGAAAGGATTAATCAGTTTCATTTTATCTGGGATGAACATCCTTTTCACATCAATGCTGTTTCTTCACTGGTACCGGTAAATTATACCTCTGGTGAATTACATGGCCCTATTGAACATGCCAGTGCATTAGTTGAAAATGCCTATAAAATGGGACATATTGGGCGTGTTATTATAAATGATGAAGATAAAAATAAGACACATCGCAAAGTTCGAGCTGACTGGTTAGGAAAAATTAATGAAGCTCTGGCAAATGATCAGTTTATCCTGATTGGGCAACCTATCGTTCCTATTGATACCCGTGGTGGTCTATCTGCCAAATTTTCTTTTGAAATATTATTGCGCTTACAGGGAAGTGACGGCAACCTGGAAATGCCAGATGATTTTATACCTTATGCTGAAAGTTTCAATTTGATGCCAGTTGTTGACCGGTGGGTTATAAGACAGGTATTGCAGTGGCTGTCATCTGAAGAAGTGGATTTGCAGAAAATTGGCACATGTTCAATCAACCTTTCTGGTCAGTCTGTTGCCGATCCAAAGTTGTGTTCAGATATTAAAAAATTATTGCAGGAATATCAGGTGGCGGCAAATAATATTTGTTTTGAAATAACGGAAACAGCTGCTATTGCCAATATGAGCAATGCCACAACGCTTGTGACTCAGTTACAGCAATTAGGTTGCTCTGTTGCTCTGGATGATTTTGGCAGTGGCTTATCATCCTTTGAGTATCTGAAAAAACTTCCTGTGAATATTTTGAAAATAGATGGTGAATTTATTCACAATATGCCGCAATCAAAAACAGACTATGTGATTGTCGATGCTATCTGGAGAGTGGCAGAAACAATGGATCTGACTACCGTTGCTGAATATGTTGAGTCAGAAATCATTCTTAACTATTTGTCAGAAATGGGGGTCAATTATGCACAAGGTTATTATACAGGCAAGCCGGTAAACTTAGAAAAATTACAACAGCTGATAAATGAGTCAAATGGTTCATCTTAAATACAGTGCAGCTTATCAGAACCTTTTTCCGGATAGATTCTGAAGACATCGAAACGTTTTCCTGTTTAGCAGATTTCTGCTACGGGTTTGTCTTCAACCTATATAAATGATGTTTTATCCAGGAGCCTGTTGATCTTTCAGATGTTAAACATTTGCCAGATCACCATTGCTTTCCAGCCAGGCTTTGCGATCAGAAGCCCGTTTTTTTGCCAGCAGCATGTCCATCATCTGAAAGGTTGCATCGTCCTCTTCAACGGTTAGGCGAACCAGCCGACGGGTATCAGGGGCAATGGTTGTTTCTCTTAATTGCAGCGGGTTCATTTCTCCCAGACCTTTAAAACGCTGAACATTAACCTTTCCGCGAATTTTTTCTGCCTTAATACGATCCAGCACCCCTTTTTTTTCAGATTCATCCAGGGCATAAAAGACCTGCTTGCCAACATCAATTCGAAACAGCGGCGGCATAGCTACATAAACATGACCGGCATCCACCAGAGACTTAAAATGACGCACAAACAGCGCACATAACAAGGTCGCAATATGAGCACCATCCGAATCAGCATCGGCTAAAATACAGACTTTTCCGTAGCGTAAACCTTTTAAATCACTTAAACCCGGCTCCACTCCAATGGCCACTGAAATGTCATGGACTTCATTTGAGGCCAGCACCTGAGAAGAATCCACTTCCCAGGTATTCAGAATTTTTCCGCGCAAGGGCATAATGGCCTGAAAAGTTCGGTCTCGTGCCTGTTTGGCTGAACCACCCGCAGAATCCCCTTCTACCAGAAATAGTTCGGTTTCATTAAAATCCGAAGAACTGCAGTCCGCCAGCTTACCCGGCAAAGCCGGTCCCTGAGTGATCTTTTTACGGACCACTTTTTTACCGGCTCTGATCCGCTGACTGGCTCGGCTGATCACCTGTTCTGCCAGTCGTTCTCCATCTTCTATATGCTGATTCAGCCACAGGCCAAAGGCATCTTTTACCACCCCCATAACAAATGCCGCACATTCCCGTGAGGACAGACGCTCCTTAGTTTGGCCGGAAAATAGCGGATCCTGTAATTTAACCGACAGGATATAACAGCAACGGTCCCAGACGTCATCCGGGGTAATCTTAACGCCCCGGGGTAATAAATTGCGAAACTCACAAAATTCCCGAATAGCTTCAGTCAGGCCGGTACGTAAACCATTAACATGGGTACCGCCCTGAGGAGTAGGGATCAAATTGGCATAGCTTTCTGTCACCGGTGTACCGTCTTCTGCCAGCCATAATAATGCCCATTCAGCCTGTTCATTATTGCCTTCCAGTTTTCCGGTAAAAGGAATTGCCGGAATAGTTTCTTTTTCTTCTATGGCATCAAGAAGATAATCGGACAGGCCGTTTTCGTAGTACCAACGCTCACTTTCACCACTATTCTCATCTTTGAAATTAATTTCCAGTCCCGGACAGAGTACGGCCTTGGCCCGCAGGGCATGTTTTAAACGGGGTACGGAAAATTTAATGGTATCAAAATACTTTTTCTCCGGCCAGAAGCGCACTGTGGTACCAGTATTTCGTTTGCCGACTTCACCTGTTTTTTCCAGTGCATGAGTTTTATCGCCATGAGCAAAGGCCATATAGTATTCTTTACCCATTCGACGTACCCAGATTTCAAGTTTATCCGACAGAGCATTGACCACTGATACACCGACGCCATGTAAACCGCCGGAAAACTGGTAATTATCATTAGAAAACTTAGCGCCGGCATGCAGACGAGTCAGGATCAGCTCAATACCGGGTATTTTTTCTTCCGGGTGGACATCCACCGGCATTCCCCGGCCATCATCCTTTACCGACAGGGAGCCGTCTTTATACAATATGACATCAATTCGTCTGGCAAAGCCTGCCATTGCCTCGTCAACACTATTATCAATAACTTCCTGAGCCAGGTGATTGGGGCGTTCGGTCTGAGTATACATACCGGGACGGCGCTGTACCGGTTCCAGACCATTTAATACTTCAATATCCTGCGCATCATAAGAACTTGCTGCCATATGTATTTCGTTACCCTTAAGTGGTGATGTTATGTAATTGGACTAACTGATGGCTTTAGTAATCAGCGGAACCAGTGCTTCAGGCAATTTGACTGCACCGGAAAGAGCAAACTGCTGACCTTTTTCAGACATTTTTTTCCAGGTTCTCAGGATAATATCTATCCATTTTTCTTCATCATATTCGGGGTGCCTGTTTACAAACCCTGTCATATAATATTCAATAAACACCAGCGCGGCAACATCTTCAACTAATTGTGTATCGCTACTGCTCTTCAGAGATTTTTTGCCAATGGCCTGCCTGGCCCGCTCAACATCTTCCTCGGAATAGCCTGCTATTAACAGCAAGTCACTGGCAGTATCAGCATGAAATTTGTACAACCCGGTACGCCACTGATGGTAACCTTTGCGATCCATCGGATAAGCATCACGGGGTGATTTCCAGCGCTGGATATGCTGGGCCCGTATGGCCAGTTTCATTAGCTCATCGGTATCCGGTGCAAAACGTTCCAGCATATCTGCCATACGATGACCGTACAGCAGCTCTTTAGGCTGGTTTTTACCGCCATCACTTTCCTGATTGGGATCCTGCTGGTTTGCCGAGTCAATTAACTCAACAGCCCGATTATATTTTGATTGTGTCATAACTTAGTATCGCTCCTTATCTGTATGGCATTATATATCTATTATCCTAAATAAATCAGTTGAATCATAGCAGGAGCGATCACCAAAAGCAGGCTCCATAAGGGGAGGTGCTGAAGATTCAGTGCATTGGGCGATCGCAGTAGGTGCAACTGATTTATTTAGGATTATAACGCCGGGTATACAAGGAACAGCTCCACTCCCATACATTACCAAGGACATCATAAATAGTAATGAACAAGTTAATTTATTTTTCATAAAGCAGCTGAACTATTATGAGAGGATACCTCAAAGGATATGCAGCAGGTTTTAGCTGGACATTTAAAAAGAACGGTCAAATGCGGCTTCAATAGTACTTTTAAAGATTTTTTCCGTACTGGATTTTGCTTCGATTGTTTTTATAAACGAATTATAGGATTTAATAGATTTTACCAGATAAGCCTGAATCGGCTCTTTAATGCCTTTTAATTTTAAGGGCGGTGTAGGAATGACAGTAATTTTGTCTTTTATCATATTGTAGGTAGCATGGCTGATTAAAATAGCATCGTGTTTTGCCAGATGCTCAAGACGATTGGCAATATTGACATTACCTCCAACCAGGGTAAAGTCTCGTCGGGAATGCTGGCTGCCAATATCACCCAGGATAACATGCCCGGAATGAATTCCAATACGCATATGAAAGTCCAGTCCAGTGCTTTTTCTTAGTTCCGGCAGAGCTTTAAGCATCGCAGCAGCAGCACAGACGGCTCTAAATGCACCTTCTTCCTGCAGACCAAATGAAGAAAATATACCATCCCCTAAAAATTTATCAATAGTAGCATCAAAAAACATCAGTTCTTCCACCATACGATCAAAGTACAGATTCAAAAAATCGACTACTTTTCTCGAACTTAATTGCTCAGAAATTCGAGTGAACTGAACAATATCAGAAAACAGTAAAGTCCGGAATTTATCCTCAGCAATAGGCTTATTAATATTTCTATTACCCATGGCAATATGGGATACCACCGGATCAGAAAGATAATGACTCATTGCATTCTGATGTTGTTTTAGACGGGATTCTGCCAGAACCCGTTCCACTTCAGCAATCATTCTATCAGGTGAAAAGGGTTTGGTAATAAAGGCCTGGATTCCCATAGAACGGATCTTGACCTGATCGACTCTGGAATTTTTACTGGTCTCAATAATAATAGGTAAATGGCAAAATTGACTGGATTGCCTGATCCGGGCACAAAGTTCCAGACCATTAACATAAGGCATATCATAATCAGTAATGACCAAATCATAAGTCTGAGTAGTTAATTTTTCCCAGCCGGACAGACCATCGGTGGCCACGTCTACTTGAAATCCCTGGATCTGCAGTGAATTTTTCATCTGATGCAGCATGGTTGCAGAATCTTCCACCACCAGAATATGTTCAGGCCGCCCAAGTGACTGTCTGGAATGCATCAAACGTTCAATGCGTGATAACAGCTCAGGCATCACCACTTTTCGAGTGGTTGAATGATCAGACTTTATAATATAGTCATCCGCGCCAGCATTAAAACCACTGATGATAGCCTGATCCGTTTGTTGCGAGGATAATAATAAAACCGGTATAGTTAAATTATCCTGCTGGCGGATAATACGACATAAGGTAATACCATCAATTAAGGGCATTTCAACATCACTAATAATCAGATCTATTTTCTGACTGCGAATGATTTTTAAAGCTTCTTCCCCATTAGTGGCTTCAATAACCTCATAGCCCTCCTGTTCCAGAGCCGGTAAAATCAGTTTGCGGGATGTTTTACTATCATCCACCAGCAGTAATCTTTTTTTTTCTTTAAATAAAGGATTAAGTACCTGTTCCAGTTCCTGTTTGCTGAACGGCACTTTGAGAAATTTATTGGCTCTGTGATCGATCGCCTGTTCACGATTTATGGTATTTGAAGAGATAAAAATCAGTCGGGTTTTTTTGAGATCAGGGTGGGCACGGATTTGATCGCACAAAGACAGACCATCAATTTTAGACAGCATGGCGCGAATGAAGATCAGATCAGGTTTATATTTCAGGATCTGCTTAAAATAGTCGGTTTCATTTGAATGAATAGCTTTAATGCTAAACTTATCGGTATCAAGCAATGAGCTGATCAGCCCATCAATAGTCGATGAGTCTGTCAACAATACGACGGCTTTTTTAATTTTATTATCCATTTCCCCCAGCCAGCATTAAAGACCTGCATTTAAAATATATACAATAAGCCCTGTAAATTCAATAAAATTGACAAAATGCGAACCAATACCTTAGAAAATTACAATTATTACGATTGTATACAGCAAAATCAGAAATCATATCCTAAAATAAACTCAGGATTCGAAGAAGAATTTTTCCCTCTTTTCCTTTATAATTCCGGGCTTTCAAAAAATTTCAGATCTCATTTTAATCGATAGCAAGCAAAGTAAATGGCCGTCAATAGTAAAAAAATACCCATAAACAATCTGCTGAAAGGTATGTACGTCTCCAGACTGGATCGCCCATGGATAGAAACATCCTATCCCATTGAAGGCTTTTATATCCAGAATGACGAAGATATTCGCAAGCTCAGCTCTCTTTGTAAATATATTTATATAGATGTGGACTTGACCCGTTTACGGGTTGATCCGCAGAAACTTCAGTTAAATGATAATCATACTCCCCAATTTACGGTTGAATCCGTAAAAGAAAAAATCTCTGAGCATATAAAAGCTAAATCCGACGGACCATCCAAAACCAGAATTCGCCGTTCTTCCAAACTTCTTTATACTGAGCGGGTAGCATTTGAAAAAGAGTTTAAAACCGCCAATAAACTTTATCAAACAATCTCTCATACCGCTGAAGAAGTCTTACAGAATGTTGAGTCTTCCGGACAAATTGATATCACAAAAGTGAACCAGATTGCCAGTGATATGGTTGACAGTATTATTCGCAATCCCGATGCTTTTTTATGGCTATCACGCTTAAAAGCCAAAGATACTCATACTCATAACCGCTCCATTCGAGCCACCATCTGGGGTATTGCGTTTGGCCGTTATCTGTCATTATCAAAAAAAGAACTGGATGAACTATCTATTGCTTTATTAGTTTCGAATATAGGCAAGGCTCGCCTGCCCCGCGAGTTACTTGAAAAAGCTGATAAACTTAATAGTGTAGAACGTTCTGTTTATCAGAAACACATCAGTTATTCTGTTAAATTACTCCGCCAGATGGGGTCTTTTTCTGCCACTATTGTCAATACTGTTGCATCCTATTGCGAGCGCTTTGACGGCAGCGGCTACCCTAGAAAACTACTGGGCAACAAAATTGCTTTTTCCGCACAAATTGCCGGTCTGGTCAGCTACTACGAAAAAATTACCAACCATCGAGATAGCAACAAATCTCTGGATGCTACCCGGGCTATGGAACATCTTTATAAACTCAGAGATACAAAGTTTCAAAGTGAGTTGATTGAAGAATTTATTCAATCCATTGGCATTTATCCTGCTGGTTCTCTTATTGAACTCAATTCCAGAGAAATTGCCGTTATTATTGAGCAGAATGCTGCGCATCGCCTGCTGCCCAAAGTGCTCATTTTAAGAGATGCTGACAAAAATCCCGTTAATACTTTTAAAATACTGGATCTCTCAGGCTTTGATAGCACAGATAAACATTGCCCTAAAATTATCAACAGTATTGCGCTGGGCAGTTATAATATTGATTCAAGTGAAATTCTTGATACTATCATAAAAACGGATAAAAGCTGGTTACTCAAACGGTTATTTTCATGACAAGCGTGAGAAAGAGCTAAAACCTAAATAAATCAACTGCTTCTCTCTGCAATAATTTTTGGCAAAAAAAAGCCTGTCCCGGAAATCCGGGACAGGCTTTTTGCTTACTATGACTAAGAACTACTTAGCAGGAGCAGCTGCTGGTGCAGCAGCTGCAGGTGCTTGAGCAGCCCATTGCTTCATTCTTTCTTCGTATGCTTTACGAGCAGCTTCCATTTTAGCTTGCTGCTGTTTTTGCATTTCCTGCATACGCTTCTTGTGAGCATCCATCTGAGCTTTCTGCTGTGGAGTAGGACCATTATTCATCATGGCAGGTGCTTGCTGAGGAGCTACAGGAGCTTGCATTGGTGCAGCATAAGGACGACCATAACCACCATAGCCATAAGGAGTGTTTGCATAGTTGTTACGACCATCAAAACGGCTGTTCATGTTATTGTAACCATTGTAGTTGCTGTAGCCATTACCATAAGCTGAACCACGAGTGTTACCTTTACCGCGACCGCGACCGCGACCTTTGATAGTGATTTCAACATCACCGTCCATGTCCGCATCACCGGAACCGTCGCCCCAGCCATTGCCATAACCATTGCCATAACCATTGTTATTCCAGTTATTAGCACCATAACCATTCCAGTTAGTATTGCTGTCACCATCGCCCCATGGACCCCAGGAACTACTGGCAGAAGCGGTCATAGATATAGTAGCAGCAGCAGCAATCGCAGCAGCAATTAATAATTTTTTCATTTTATAC
>JALVAL010000151.1 GCA_027011205.1 Gammaproteobacteria bacterium | reverse complement strand
GTATATAAATCCCCATAAACAGAGCTTTTCTTCTGGGGCTATAGCGTTTCGTCTGCTCAAGCTCCAGTCTTTCAAGATTTGCTTTTAACTGTTTAATTTCTTCCTGCTGTCTGGATGAATTTTCAAGCGCTGTCTTGGCTTTTTCGTTTTTTATTTTCAGTTGTTTTTTCAGTAACAGGTATTTTTTATCTAATTGCTTTGACTGTTGTTTTAAGAACTTTATATTATCATTTGAACGTTTGTTTTCAGTATCTGTTATCTTTTTCCGGGTATCCCCTAATTGAATTTTTAGTTGTTCAATCTGATCCTCAATAGTATTTTTTTCCTGCAGAGCTTTTTGCGCTTCAACTACGGCGTTACTTACATGTTTCTTTTTCTCATCTAAAGTATTCTCAGTGGACTCACTGAGCTGTTTCAGATCACCGGGGTCAAGGGCATCAACATTGATTGAATTTTTCGGTTCTTCCATTTTTTCCTGAGCCTGTACGGCTTGAGTCTTTTTTAAAGCAGACAGAGGGGCAGAAAATGCTGCAAATGGCAGATACAGGACATAAAGTGCCAGAATGGCAAGTATTATCTTTTTCATCAATTCATCTTATAATTCTTCAGGCAGGAGGTGGATTTTTTACATTGCCCCGATGGAAGTCCTGCCAGGCTGGAATAACACGGAGCCTACGGGAATCTTAACTGCTTTTGCAGCCATTTTCAAAAAAACCTTGACATGGAGTTGACTCCAGGATGTAGGATTAACGCAAGCTTATAAAAATTAAAAGGAAAAATTACTGAATCCGGCTTTACCCCGGTAAAAGTAACTCTCAGCAATCCATAATCGTCATTAACAGGACATAACTAACAGGATAGTAGTATGAGCATCAGTATTGAAATTTTTTCTTCCCCAGGCTGTGGAAAATGCGGTCATGCTAAAGACGTATTGTGCAAAATAGCAGAAGATATGGGCGGTGACCAGATTCAGTGGCGGGAGGTCAATATTCTGCAAGAAATTGACTATGCTGTTGAGCTGGGTGTTATGACCACACCATCCATTGCCATAAACGGCAAACTGATTTTTGCCGGTTTGCCAACTGCCAGAAAACTTCGGGGTGAACTGGAAACACACCTTAATGCAAAAACTCAGGAGTTAAACCAATGATTACACTATTGCTGCTCACAGCCACACTGCTTGGATTACTGGCCTTTTTTGAACCCTGTACTATTGCTACACATACTCTGTTTTCTGTGCGTGTTAATCAGTCAGAAGATAATAAAGCCTGGCAAAGTTTATTACTGGTCTGGCTGAGTCGAAGCGTATTATTGATCGCTATTTTTACACTTTCCGTGATCCTTTTTGACACACCACAATGGGGTACTTATACCCCCAGTATTATCTTAACCATTATGGCTATTGTGTATGTCATATCCCGTTTTACCTATATCCCGGTACCTCATCTGGAATTTTTTAAATTACTGCCCAGTGCTAACAAGCTGCCCTTTTCTATACAACTGGGCCTTACCCTGCCGGCCTGTACTCTACCGCTGGTGGTGGTGACCGCTGGAATGGCAGCTACAGTCCACTCTATTGGTGTTGCTGTTTTAGCCGGGATTTTATTTGCCACCTTATTTTCCATGCCTCTATTTATTGCTTCTTATAAAGGTGTTCATGAAGACGCTAAACAATTACTCAATAAGGCTGCCAAAGGCAGCCCTTATCTCACTGCTGTACTCTTATTAAGTACTGCTTTATATTTACTCATTCCTGCACTGGATATTTCTGTCGATGCCTTAAAACAAACTCTGCATACAGCCAGTTGGGCCGGAATTGGACTGTCTTTTCTGGCCGGACTGGTATTCAGTTTTAATCCCGTATCCTTTGCCTCTGTACCAGTTATGCTGGCCTATGTAACCAAAGCTCACAAACCTCGACGTGCGGTTTTAATGGGCAGTGCCTTTGTGTTTGGGATGCTCTTTACCCATGTGATATTAGGTGTGGCTGCCGCTATGGGTGGTGAATGGGTTCAGGGGATTATGGGGCGTCAGTGGGGTTTATTACTGGGGCCGGTATTAATTGTTATGGGTTTAATGTGGACGGGTGTTATCAATATTCGTCTGCCCTGGTTTGGTGTAAAAGGAAAAAAAGTCACTGGCATCTGGGGCGCTTTTTTGCTGGCGATTCCATTTTCCGTGGCCGTATGTCCTTTCTGTACTCCTGCCCTGCTGGTTACCCTCACGGCCAGTGCTGCAATTGGCTCTATTAGTTTTGGTTTTGCACTATTGCTGGCTTTTGCTCTGGGGCGCAGTATTCCCATAATACTGGGGGCCTGGAGTATGGGCTGGCTGGAATCTCTGCAAATACTTTCCCATTATCAGAAAACTTTTGAAATCCTGGCTGGCGTGGTACTGGTTTTAAGCGGTCTGTATTTATTAAATGAATATTTTTTATTTATAAATTTCATGTAAACAGGATGATAATACAGGTGCCTTTTTCTGCCGAGCTCTGCAGGTGAATCTTCCAGCCTTTTTTCTCGCAGATACGTTGCACAATAGATAGTCCCAGCCCCATTCCATCCATGAGGTTAGTTTGTGAACGTACAAAAGGATCAAATACTCTGTCTTTAATATCTTCGGGGATGCCGGTCCCCGTATCAGTAACAGATAGAGAGTTATTTTTCAGCTCAATTTTAATATTACCTGATTCTGTGTATTTGATAGCATTAAGCAATAGATTTCTTATTATTATCGTCAGGAATTCTTCTGGATACAGTTGTTTTGAATTTGAATTTGAATTTGAATTTATTATCAATTTAAGATTTAGATTTTTCTGTTCCGCAAGTGGTAAAAATTTCTGATACTGCTGTTTTAGAATACTTTGAACATCCTTTAACTTAACATTATCACCATCATTCCTGGCCAGAGCCAGAAAAGTAGATAACAGGCTTTTCATTTCAGCACTTGCTGATTTAATTTTTAATAAATGCTGAAATTGCTTACTGTTTTTATCCTGTTGGGTCAATAATATTTCACAACTGCTATTAATGACCATTAATGGCGTTCTCAATTCATGACTTACATCACTGGTAAATAATTTTTCACGGCTCAGAAAGGCATTAATTCTTTTATTGTATTCATCAAATAAACGGGCAAGCTGCCCAATTTCATCTTCCGAATATTGACTCTCAGCCACCTCACCATTATTTAATTTCATATTTTTTATTCGATTAGATAATTGCTGAATAGGATTGATAATTTTTTTAGATAGAACACGCCCGGTAATAATAGCTACAACCCAGCTTAACAGCATAGCAATAATAATAATAATTATTATTATCC
>JALVAL010000150.1 GCA_027011205.1 Gammaproteobacteria bacterium | reverse complement strand
TATAGCATTTTTTCGTAAGCCTTGTGCTTAGAAAAAACCCACCACATCCTGACAAGGTGTGTAGTGGGTACCCACTACACACCCTAAAGGGATGAGTGTGGGCTTTTATGTACCACAAGGGTACTATAAAAGAGAGCTAAAAAAGAGCTATAATCCTAGCTCTCTTTTTAGCTCTTCAAGTTGAGCTTTTTTTGTAGCGATTTCTCGCTCTAATTTCTCAACTTTTTTAACCTTAGCCATCTGCTTTTTTAGTTCGGCTAATTTCTTCTGTGCCTCTGTGAGTTCTTTCTTTGGTTTCTCTTCTGTATTTCCGTACATTTTTTGCTCCTTATTTTTTTTGTATTTTATCATATAATTTACTATATAGTAAACTCTACAATAATCTTCCCTGATAATGTCCAACTCGATTAGAAATTATTTTAATTTCTCTTACTCCTGCTCTGCCTCTAGTTTGCCCCTCTTTGTATTTTTTTATAGGCTCATAATCTACAAAAATAAAGCTATTATCTTTCAGTTCTTCAATAGCAGGTTTTAACACTTTTCTTTCAAGGTCTTGCCAAGTCTTATAACTGCTTCCCATAATCTTTTGAAACTCGTCAAGTGTATAAACTTTCTCCTGTTTCCATGATTTCGATTTATCGGTTACTCCTATGTTTTGGAGCTTTCTGGCTAGTTGGTAAAGTCTTATTGTGTACTGACTTTTGAACTGTATCATCTCTTTGATGTTTAGTTCCGTGTAGTTTCCTATCTCTTTGGATAGGTGCTTAAAAAAAGGGAGCATATCGTAATCAAGCCTGATTTCGATTTTGCCACCCGTGTGATATTTTGATTTTATGAATATATTAACATCACACTCCCATTGCTCATCAATATTTTTAAAAGTCATTATACACCTCTGTAAAGAGTTTATGACACCTCTCAGCACTCGTTTATCAGATATATTGAGCATATTGGTAAGTTCACCAGCCTGATAAACCACTTCTGTGTCTTCTTTTTTGTCGAACACATCCATCTCTTGCAAGGTCTTCGCTACCTGTAAGAGTATGACTTGCTGTTCTCTGCTGAACTTATAGTGAGCCTCAATTAAATTGTTATGAACTTTGACTATATTTGTATAGCCTTTATGGTATCTAATTCTTGCCATTTTTTCTCCTTTTTTTTCACATTGACAACTAGGGTATTAAAAACACCTAGCTCCCATTTGAAAGACCTTTAAAATTATAGTCTTTTTTATGTTAAAAAGACCTTTAAAATATACGACCTGTCAAAGAGGAGCTAGGTCTTTTTAATAGGGGACGCAGGTCTTTTTTTAGAAAAAATTAAGAAATAACTTTAGCCCCGTAAAATAGGGGCTTTGTAAGGGGTGCAATTTGGAGTTATTCACATCTATAAACAGTAATCTCTTTAAAAAGAGATATAAAGAGTTATAAATATCGACCTAAAATGACCTTATTTTCTGTCAAAATCTCTTAGGAAATTTGAGTCCGTTTCACTCCCTCAAAGTTTCATTTTTTTTGATGCAGTTCTGGCGAACTGACTAAAAGGTGTCTTGACATAATCGACTAAGGTCGATTAGTCGCTTTGATTTTTTAAGAGCGGGTATTTAGAGTGAGAGTTCCTCTCGTTTCTAATTGCTAGGCACTTTTTTACAAGTAGCTAGTTTCTTGAAGCTTATCGATACCTGTTCGCCTTACAGGCTCATATCCTGCGGATGGCTTCAGCCTTATAGGCTCATACCGCTAAAGGTTGGCTCTTCTGGCTCTTCTGGTTGTCTTTGCTCTTGTGGCTGTTGTGACTTCTCGAATTTAGTCTGCTCTTGATCCAATCGTTTTGGGTTGCTTGGTTTTACTTGCTTTAAGAACTCGTGCATATCGTTGTAGCAGATTTTTTTATTCTCGTCCACCTGTTCATATTCTTCTGCAAGTTCTGCAAATTTCTCAATCGTGAAGGTAGTTTCCTCTGGCTCTTCATCTTCAAGTATGGACTTCAGTAAATCTTCTGCGCTTCTAGTTTTTGGAATAGATTTAATCTCATCAAACAGTTCTGATGAAGACTTCAACTTCCTCAGCTCCTTACGCGTCTCTTGCCGTTCTTGCATAGGCATACGGCGCTTTAATTGGCTTTCAAGCTCTTTGATTTTATTTTTTAACTTTGTGTTCTCTTCTTCAAGCTCTTTGTTTTTATGCTCTAAAACGCTCATATTTTGCTCTAAACGCTCTAAACGCTCTTTTTGTGAGGAAATGGTCGCCTCGTGCTTTAAAATCGTTTCTTGAGCTTCTGAGAGCTTCTTTTGAGTTGCTATTTGAGATAATTTCGTTACCAGAGTTGTTTTTTGAGAGCTTTCGAGCTTCTCTTGAGTTTCGTTTTCTTCTCTGGTTTCTCTTTGAGCCATCCTCTCAAACATCAAAGACCGCTGAAACAAGTCTTCGATAGTCAAGTCTTTGGATTTTATTTGCTCTTTCAAGTCACGATTAAGTTGCTCCAGCTTGGCATAATCTTCTCTTGTAGCTCCTCTCTCTTTGAGTTGTTCTCTAAGTTTTGCCACCTCTGCTTTGAGGTCTTTTTGCTTCGCTAAAGTAGCTTTTTCTTCTCTCTTTTTAGCCTCTTTAAATTCGTAAGTCTCGAGTCTTTTCGGTCGTGTAGCTTTTTCTTTTGCATAGTTTTTCCCTCGCTCCATTTGTAAAATTTCGGCTGTTTTTGTTTGCAGTTCCGAGAGAAAACTTCTTGTGAGTTTTCTGCGAACTGAATTGCCATTACTGTCGATTCCCATAAATTCCAAGTGAGCGTGGTAGTTCTTTTTGGCATCTTTTGTTTCTAAGTCAATGTGTCCCTCGTCTCGATGGATTGCAACTTGAAAAACTTTGGTATCTAACTCTTTTTCTAAATACTGAATTAGTGGCTCTAAGTCTGTCATTTTGTGGTGAGAATTTAAATTAATAATTGCAGATAAGTGAGTGATTGAATTTTTTTGCAATTTTTGTTTAGTTCTGGCGGTGTATTCTTTAGCTCTTTTTTCGAGTTCATTTCGATAAAAACTAAATGCTTCTTTTGCCGTGTTTTTCACTTCGTTTTTTTCATCTGAAAAAATAGAATTTTTAGTCGGTCGGCTTCGGTCGTTATGTGATAAAAATCCTGACTTGCCTTTTGCAATATGAATACTACTTTGTGCCATAGCAATACCTTTTGTAATTTTTATTACAAAAGTATAGCATTTTTTCGTAAGCCTTGTGCTTAGAAAAAACCCACCACATCCTGACAAGGTGTGTAGTGGGTACCCACTACACACCCTAAAGGGATGAGTGTGGGCTTTTATGTACCACAAGGGTACTAT
>JALVAL010000149.1 GCA_027011205.1 Gammaproteobacteria bacterium | reverse complement strand
AACATATATATGTGCTAGAATATTAGCGCATAACAGTTTAACATTGATACGTAATGCTGCGCACAGTATATCAATGTTAAACATGCAGATACTGATACGCTGAGGAGAAGACTATGTCAGAAAACCGCAAACCATGGGGGCAACATCTTGTATTGGATCTTGGTGGCTGCAACGAAAATATCTGTCACAAGGAAGATATCAGTAAATTTGTCAAAGAGCTGGTCAAAGCGATCAAAATGGTAGCCTATGGTGAACCTGTTATTGTACATTTTGCCGAACACAGTTACGAAGCCGCAGGTTATTCACTGGTACAGCTAATAGAAACATCCGCTATCATGGGTCATTTTAGTGACAACAATCGTGATGCCTACCTGGATATTTTTTCCTGCAAAAGCATTGACAAGGATGCGGCGATTCAGGTGGTAGAAAAGCATTTTGCGCCACAACAAGTTCGTGCCGCTTTTCTGGAACGGGGTATTGATTTGCCACTTCAGTCGCCATTTCAAGATCACAACACATCGGTTAACCTCACTGCCAACACATAACATGCACTTTAACACGCCATGTTATATTATTGATGAACATCAATTATTAAAGAATCTGGAGAAAATCCAGTGGTTACGTGAGCACGCAAATATCAGGTCAGTACTGGCATTAAAATGTTTTTCCACCTGGCCTGTTTTTAAATTCATGCAATCCTATATGGATGGCACTACGAGTAGTTCATTATATGAAGCTAAACTAGGTTATGAGGAGTTTGGGAAAGAAGTACATGCTTATAGTGTGGCTTTTGCACAAGATGAAATACACGACTTAAAACAATATGCCGATAAAGTGATTTTTAACTCGGTTAAGCAGTTAAAAAGTTTTTATGCCGAACTGGATAGTGTAGATATCGGTTTACGAATCAATCCACAAATCAGTTTCTCTGACTATGATTTGGCAGACCCTGCCCGCCAGTATTCACGGCTGGGAGTCACCGATGATTCATCAGTAATGGAAATAGCACATTTAATCAATGGCGTCATGTTTCATTACAACTGCGAAAACAATGATTTCTATAATTTTTCGCAACAACTGGATTATATTGGTACAACTTATCACGATTTATTGCATCAACTGGACTGGGTAAGCTTGGGCGGAGGACTCTATTTTACCCTGGATGATTATCCTCTGGATAAATTTGCCGCTAAATTAAAAGCATTCGGTGACCAGTTTGGAATACAGATTTACCTCGAACCCGGAGAAACAGCAATAACGGGCTCTGCCAGTCTGGTGACGACAGTACTGGATATTGTTCACAATGAAATTGACATTGCAATTGTCGATAGTTCAACCGAAGCACATATGCTGGACTTGCTGATTTATCAAGAGTCCGCTGAAATTGAAAAAGTACAGCATACTGAAAGAAGTCCTGAACAGAGCAACAATCAGCATGACAATTATCACTACATGATCGCCGGCAAGACCTGTCTTGCCGGCGATCTATTTGGTGAATATGATTTTAAAACCCCATTGCAAATAGGTGATCAGATTCATTTTTCTGATGCGGCGGGTTATACAATGGTCAAGATGAACTGGTTTAATGGTTTGAAAATGCCGTCTATTATTATCAAGCGTTTGAACGGTCAATATGACACAGTAAAGGCGTTTAGCTATAATGATTTTAAGCAAAATCTGGGATAAATTTTCCTGGTTTGCAATTTACCCAGCACCTCGTAAGGCCTCGTCTTTTAAGGTGTGGTGCCGGGTTTAAATATGGAATGTCTTCAATGAAAAAAAATATACTCATTCTCGGTGCAGGTGGTGTTGCCAATGTAGTCGCACATAAATGCGCCCAACATAATAATATTCTTGGTAAAATTTGTATCGCATCCCGAACCCTGAGCAAATGCGATGCAATTATCGACAGTGTTGAGCGTAAAAACAACCTCAAAGATGACAGTAAAGCGCTGTATTCCCGTCAGATTGATGCGCTGGATATTGATGCTACCGCACAACTGATTGAAGATACTCATTCAGAAATTGTTATCAATGTCGGCAGTCCGTTTGTTAATATGTCAGTATTGCAGGCTTGCCTGAAAACCGGGGCAGCTTATATAGACACGGCCATTCACGAAGATCCCGATAAGATCTGTGAAGCTCCGCCCTGGTATGCCAACTATGAATGGAAATATCTGGATGCCTGTAAGGAACAAGGACTCACGGCTATTTTGGGTGCAGGCTTTGATCCCGGTGTCGTCAATGCCTATTGTGCCTATGCAGCCAAGCATTGTTTTGACACAATCGACAGCATTGATATTATGGATGTGAATGCCGGGGATCATGGTAAATATTTCGCAACCAATTTTGATCCTGAAATCAATTTCAGGGAATTTACCGGTCAGGTCTGGACCTGGATAGGAGGTAAATGGGTTAGTAAAGCCGTGCATTCAGAAAAGCAAAACTACACATTCCCTGTTGTTGGCGAGCAAACCATTTATTTAACCGGACACGATGAACTGCATTCCCTGTCCAAAAATATCAAGGCGGATACCATTCGTTTCTGGATGGGTTTTGGCGATCATTATATTAACTGCTTTAATGTACTAAAAAATATTGGTTTACTTTCTGAACAACCCGTGACAACTGCAGAAGGTCTGCAAGTCGTGCCGCTAAAAGTGGTTAAAGCCTGCCTGCCTGACCCTGCATCTCTTGCTGAAAACTATACGGGTAAAACCTGTATCGGCAACCTGGTCAAGGGTAAAAAGAACGGCAAAGAAAAAGAAATTTTTATCTATAACACCTGCGATCACGAAGCCTGCTATGAAGAAGTGGAATCACAGGCCATTTCCTATACTGCCGGTGTTCCCGCAGCAGCAACAGCTATCCTGATTGCCAATGGAACCTGGGATGTCAAACACATGGTTAATGTAGAAGAGCTTGATCCTGATCCCTTTATTGAGTTGCTGGATAAGATGGGACTCAGTACTGAGATTTCTCAGTCCGGCTCTGGGAAAGAGGAAAACTGATATGAAGAACGTACTCATTATCGGGGCAGGAGGAGTTGGTGCAGTCACCGTACATAAATGCGCACAAAATAATAATGTCCTGGGCGATATCTGCATTGCATCAAGATCCATTGAGAAGTGCGAAGCTATTATCGAAAGTGTGCATAGAAAAGATAATCTGAGAGATAAAAATAAACAGCTCTATGCCAGACAGCTTGATGCCAGCAAAATTGAATATGTCGTCACAGCCATTCAGGAAACAGCCTCTGACATTGTGATTAATGTCGGCACAGCCTTTATCAATACGGTTATTATGGATGCCTGTCTGCAAGCGGGTGCCGCTTATATTGATACCGCCGTCAGTGAAGATATTAATGTTATTAATGCCCCTTACCCCTGGTATGCCGAATACGACTGGAAACGCAAACCCCGTTTTGCCGAAAAAGGACTGACGGCTATTTTGGGTGCAGGTTTTGATCCGGGTGTGGTCAATGCTTATTGTGCCTACGCATTGAAACATGAGTTTGACAAAATCAACGTCATTGATGTAATGGATGTGAATGCCGGGGATCATGGTAAGTATTTTTCCACCAATTTTGATCCTGAAATCAATCTGCGCGAAATCCTGGAAGATGTAGGCTACTGGGAAGACCGTCAATGGAAAGAATGTAAGCACCATGAAATTTACAGAAGCTATGATTTTCCCGTCGCAGGTGGACAGAAAGTCTATTTAATGGGGCATGATGAAGTGCATTCTCTGTCCATCAATATGGATGTTGATACCGTACGTTTCTGGATGGGCTTTGGTGATCACTATCTCAACTGCTTCCAGGTACTGGAGAATATCGGTTTGCTAAGCCATGAACCCATTACAACCGCAGAAGGTCAGGAAGTTATCCCTTTAAAAGTGGTCAAGGCATGCCTGCCTGACCCTGCTTCACTGGCACCCAATTACACGGGTAAGACCTGTATTGGCAACCTGATCAAAGGTGTGAAAGAGGGTCAGGAAAAAGCGCTCTTTATCTACAATATCTGTGATCACCAGCAATGCTACGAAGAGGTAGAATCGCAAGCCATTTCATATACTGCAGGTGTACCACCTGTTGCCGCCGCGCTGTTAATTGCCAGCGGTGAATGGGATGTGAAAAAAATGGTGAATGTTGAACAGCTCGATCCTGATCCGTTCCTTAAACTACTGGAAGAAATGGGCTTGCCTACTTCAATAAGGACTGAAGCATGCTAGTCAATGGACTATTGCTGTTAAGTGGTATAGGAGGCAGTTTTCTTACCTCTGCACTGGTGCATAAAAAATATCCCAAAAAAGTCAATTACAAAAATTTTATCTTTTCTCTTCCTGTAACTGATAACAACACGACCAGAAAGAAGGAGCTGCTCCCTGATAAGGAAGCACTTCAGGAAACGGATATAGCGAGTGTTGAAGAATGGATTGACGGGCATTTAACTCTTTCCAGTGTTGCAATGGGAACAACTCTTGTTGGCATCTGGTTTCCAGCCTTTTCACTGATTAGTATAGCCACACTTGCTTACCTGACAATTCCTATGGTACAGCGTTCTTATTATGGTATTGTTCATCAGCATAAACTCAAGGTCGATATGGTTAACCTGGTGACTCTGCCCCTGCTGATAGGCTCGGGCTATCTTCCAGTCGCAGCGTTTGGTTACTGGCTATATTATCTGGGTCTCAAGGTAATGGCCAAGGCTAAAAACAACTCACATAATGAGCTAACGCATATCTTTCAGGAGTGTATGAGTACGGTCTGGATAGTAAAGGATGGTACTGAAATAGAAATAAATTTTGAACAATTACAGGTTGGTGACATTGCGGTAATTCAGGGAGGAGAAACCATTCCTGTAGATGGCACGATCATCCGGGGCTTTGCCAGTATTGATCAACGAGCCATGACCGGGGAAGCCCAGCCCGTAGAAAAGGAAACCGGTGAGTCCGTTTTTGCATTCACCCTGATGCTGACTGGAAAAATCTGGGTAAAAGTCGAGAAAGCAGGTGATGAAACCGTTGCTTCTCAGATTCAGTTAATATTACACGATAGTACCGACTATGCCGCTTCTGTTGAGTTGCGTGTCGAGAAATTATCAGACCGACTGGCGTTCCCTTCGCTCTTTTTAGGTGCTCTTGCACTACCTGTTGCAGGTTATACCAGTGCTTTAGTAGTACTAGATTCGGCTTTGATTGATCACCTTAATATCACCGGAAACCTTAATGTATTAAGTCATCTATCCAGCGCAACACAGCATAGATTGCTGATTAAAGATGGTCGGGCTCTGGAGCGTCTGAAGAGCATTGATACCGTTGTTTTTGATAAAACAGGTACACTCACTCAGGAGATCCCCCATGTTGGAAGGATTTACGCCAGTCATTCTTTCACAGAAGAAGAGGTACTCATCTATGCAGCCACAGCCGAATATAAACAAAAGCACCCGATTGCCAAAGCCATATTAAAAGCGGTTGAAGAGCAGGTATTAACATTGCCGGTTATTGATGATACCCAGTATGAAATAGGTTATGGCATAAAAGTAACTGTAAACGAGCAGACCATTCGGGTGGGTAGCGGCAGATTTATGACACTGGAAGAGATCCCTATATCAAACGATTTTAAAGTGATACAGGATCATGCTAATCAACATGGCTATTCACTGGTTTACATTGCAGTTGGCAAGCAGCTGGCAGGTGTCATTGAACTTCACCCCACTATTCGTCCAGAAGCAAAGGATATTATCAAACAGTTAAAACAACGTGGCTTGTCACTGGTTATCATCTCTGGCGATCATGAAAAACCCACTCAGGCACTGGCTGAGGAATTAGGTATTGACCACTATTTTGCTGAAACCATGCCACAAGACAAGGCTGATATTGTCAAAAAATTACAACAGCAGGGGAAGTCGATCTGTTTTGTTGGCGATGGCATCAATGACACCATCGCACTGAAAAATGCGGATGTTTCCATTTCCTTAAACAGCGCATCCTCAATTGCCGCCGATACTGCACAGATCATATTAATGGATGATAACCTGCAGCAATTCCCAAAACTTTTTGAATTATCTGAAAGTCTGGAGAGCAATTTCAAGAAAAGCCTGCTCTGGGATGTCATTCCAAACATGATTAACATTGGCGGAGCCTTTTTCTTTCATCTGGGTGTTTATGGCGCCCTGGGCATTTACAGTATTGGTCTGACAGGCGGCGTTTTGAATGGCATATTTCCTGCTCTTAAGACAAAGAAAAAACTGGCTGAAAAATGAACCGGCTCAAAATAAAAATTCCTTCTACAGAAAACCTCTATCCAGCATTAAAAAGACTGGATCACTCTGATCGTGAAATTATTACCTGGTATGCAGAAAAATATAATCAGTTTTCCTGTGAATTTAGCTTCCCCAGTCTGTATTTATGGGAGGATATTTACCACTATAAGCTATCATTTTTTAATGACTGGTTAATAGTGTTTGATATCCGATACGATTTTGTTTTAATGCCCATGGGGGAGGATATTAGCCTGTCGGATCTTTTACAGTTGTCGAAAACTCTGAAGCTGGATGGATACAGTGGCGATATTTCAAATGTTCCGCCAGAGTTCATTGAAAGGCACCCTGAACTGGATCATTATTATGATATTGAAAATGACAGGGGGCTAGCCGAGTATATTTATTCGACAGAAAAATTATACTCGCTTAGAGGGAAAAAATTACGCAAGAAAAAAAATCATATCTCCCAGTTTTTACGAGATTACCCTGACTATCAGGTCAGGTCAATGAACTCAACTGCTGTTCGCAGTGATTGCCTCGCGATGATCGAAACTATGCTGGCAGAAAATCAGACCGTAAGTAACAGCATTCGTGAAGAAACTATCGTGATAAGAAAAGGCTTTGAATCCTTTGACAGTATTCCTCTTGAAGGGATTGCTATTTATATTAACAAGGACACAGAGAGTAAACTGGCTGGTTTTGCAGTTTACAGTCGTCTAAACAGGGATGTCTATACAATTCACTTTGAAAAAGTAAATTATAGCTGCCGTGGAGCCGCTCAAATTATTAACTGGGAAACTGCTAAAATACTAAAAGATAAGTGCAGATATATCAACAGAGAGCAGGATTTGGGGATCCCTGGCTTAAGACAGGCTAAACTTTCGTATGAGCCTGAGTTGATTTATCCCGCTAATTTTTTAAGCTTTCAAGGTTTAGAGCCACCAATAGCGATATAGTGGCTACAGCAGGTATATAAATACTATTGTGCTATGAATAAGCAGCGTGAAATCCAGATCGACATTCCCTAGTTCCAGCCGCTGTCTGATAAGCTGAGGATAACTATACCCCTGCTGTGAATTCTTTGAGGATTTGCAGACAAAGTTCTACATCTTCCAGATGTGTCCTATAGACACCAACTGCCAGCCGGAGATAGTAGTTAGCTTCAATCGTCGTAGTAGAGAGATATATCCTGCCATCTTTGAGCAGAGCTTTTACCAATGCCCGGTTATATTCGTTAGCATCGCCCTCTGTGGGTAGATATCTAAACAAGACTACTGAGATATCGGGAAACGGTCCCACTTCAAACCCCGGGATTTGCTGAATATGCTGATAGAAATAACGGGCCAGATATACTTTTTCTGTTAATGCTGCTCTGAAAGGTTTTAGCCCAAAAAGCTTTAAAGGCATCCACATCCTCAGGCCACGGAAATGCTTGGAGAGTTCCGGGGACAGACTGGCAGGATCAAGTTCATCATCCTGTAAGGCATCCTGCATATAATTGGCCTGATAGCTATTGGCCGCTAAAATATGACGCCGGTCTCTTACAATGACAGCGCCGCTGCCATAAGGAAGAAATAACCCCTTGTGTGGATCGATGACAAATGAATCGCTCCTTTCTATGCCCTTTAGTTTGGCGGCAACTTCTTCACATAGAATATAAAAACCACCATAAGCAGCGTCTACATGAAACCAGACTTTGTTATGTTCACACACATCTGCTATGGTATCCAGCGCATCGATAGCGCCCACTTCCGTGGTACCGGCAGTAGCAACAACCATAAATGGGATCAGGCCTTTTTTTCGATCATTACCAATAATCGCAGGCAGTTGGTCTGTTTGCATATGGTAAGCTTTATCAACCGGTAAATAACGTATTTCTGCTTCGCGCATACCCGCTACTGTAAGAGCTTTGAGTACCGAATGATGGGTTTGGCTCGAAACATATATCACCGCTCGATGATAATCTTTTGCTGTTAGCTGAACGGCCTCGCGAGCAGCCGTAATGGCAATCAGATGAGCAACAGAACCTCCGGAGGTCAGGTTTCCCGCTGAAGTTTCTGGATAGCCCATTAAATCTGCAATCCATCGAATCAATTGATTTTCCAGGCGGGCACTGCCGGGACTGGCAAAAAAATTACTCGCATATTTATTACTGATAGCAGCCAGAAAGTCTCCAAGTGCAGAAGGATACAAACCTCCCCCTGGTATATAGCCAAAATGACGTGAAGAGGTAAGATCGATTCCTGGAGGAACAATGGATTTTTCTACCAGCCTTAATACTTCATCTATAGCCAGTGGTTTTTCTTCAATAGGGCTATCGAGCAGCCCTAAGCCATTATCAGAGCTGTCTTCATAAGCCTTTTGGGTATTTCTTTTATGAATAAATGATTCTGCATAAGCATTTGTCTGAGTCTGCCAAAGCGCACGGGTATTATCTGCCGGCTCCAGCTGCCTGCTTTGTTTTTCCAGTTGCCGTATTCTGTCGAGTTCGTTCATAGAAATAGTGAGTAAATTACAATGGGTAAATAATAATATAAGGGTAAGGGTCCAGGAGCCTCCTGCTGCGACCGTGGAGGCTGGTAAGAAAATGCCAGACTAAATTCTATCGGGAACAGGCTCAGGCTCACTTTCGACCGGCTCACACGCTGTTTCAACAGCGGTGGCGATGTCATTATTGACCTTCCAGGTTGCTGCATCTTCTGACATTTCATCCTTGATCAGGGGCATCATGCAATTCGTCAGTGCAAATATTTCTGAGGTATAATAGACAAGCAAGGCTCCGACCAGCCCCATATGCAGCAAAAATACCCCGCTCAGGGTGATCACACCGGGGATCATCGAGTTCAGATAGTTGGCCTGCATATTCTTTTCAAATGCCCTGGAGATCTCAAACAGGGACTCGATTCTAGCCAGATCACCATCCATCAGGATAACCTGAGCTGTGTCTGTTGCAACGGTGGAAGCTCCACTCAAAGAGATAGACACATTCGCCGCCTTTAAGGCAATGGCATCGTTGATTCCGTCACCGATATAACCCACAGTCTTACCATCCGCACGCAATTTGGCGATTAGCTCGGCTTTTTGCGCGGGTAGTGTTTCAGCATAATAACTGTCTATGCCAAGCTCCTGGGCAAGCCGGCGGGTGGGCTCCTCATGGTCACCCGAGATAATCGATACCGCAATACCTTCCGTCTTCAGGTATTCAATGATTCGTTTGGCTTCTGGCCGGACACAGGGATCCAGCCTCAACACCCCGGCAAGCTGGTCATTGACTGCAACGTATACGAGTGAGCTGCCCGTGGCATGAGCCTGGCTTTGCACGGTACTTAGCTCAGCAGGCAAGTGAATACCTCTCTGTTTCATAAAGCGAATACTGCCAACCTGAATCAGATTATCATTCAACATCACCTGTATACCGTAGCCAACCTGATAGGCGGCATCTTCGATGGCCGGCAACGCCAGACCGCGCTGCGCGGCGGCATTCAAAATGGCTTTGGCAATTGGGTGGCTCTGTCGATGCTCTGCAGCAGCAGCGTAGGTGAGCAGGGTCTCTTCGTCGTACGAAGCAAACGGGTAGATCCGAGCAAGCTCGGGCTGCTCAATGGTCAAGGTACCGGTCTTGTCAAAAACCACGGTATCTAGTTGCTGCAACATTTCCAGCGAACGGCCATCCTTGATCAATATTCCATTCTTGGCCATGATATGAAGAAAATTCAGCACACTGATCGGTCCGTATAACTTCATGTCGTAACCAAATCCGGACCAGAGAATGGCCAACGCGGAGCTGGGGCCAAGGAAAGGTAAAGTCAGGCTGCTGACAAACAGTGTTGGCGCGATAAAACCATCAGCAATCTTTTTCCCTCTCAATCTTAGACTCTCCTTGAAGTCCTGGGTCTGCTCCAGGATGTCTCCGATCTTCCCTGCATTGGTATCGGAGCCGGTATGTTCCGCCTGGATCAATATGCGGCCTGACAGCACGAGTGTCGTGGCAAAAACCGCTGCCCCGTTTTCTTTCTCCACCGGTTGCGATTCACCCGTCAGGCTGTGTTGGTCGATGGTAGCGATTCCTTCCACAACAGTCCCGTCGACTGGAATCACCTCTCCGGCGTTGACGACAACAAAATCATTCTTACGAACCGCTTCCAACGGCATCTCGACTTCTGTACCATCGACAAACACCCATATCGAATGTGATTTCTGACTGAACTGGTCGATTAATTGCTGGTGTGAATGTTCTTCGGTCCGTCTTAGCAGCTTCAGATCCAGCAGGGCAATAAAGCAGACGAGCGTGGCGAGAAAGAAATACCCTGCTACGAGGAGACTGATCTGGGAGACGATTTCCAGGAGCTCGGTCGTTATACGCCCTTTCCTCAGATTCCTGGACAGCTCTTGAAAGACCGGCAGGTTGTTGATGAGGGTCACGGCACCCGCTATGCGCAACAATGGAGTATAGAAAAAAGTCCCGACTGCAGCGAGACCCATCAGGCCAATGGAGATATTGATCCTTCGGTCAAGTTTTAGATTCGCCATATTGGTGCTAGCCTTGCCTCGCTGCCCGGTTAAGCGATGTAATTGCTCATCACGCTCCTGTGTCCCGCCCATGGAGATCGCAAACACCTTTCGAATAGCGAGAAATTTCTTTTTTGTATTCTGGTACAAATTCCGTGAACGCTGACTCTTTTTGTCGGCGCTGGTGGAGCGGGTTTTTCCCTGTGCCTGGTCCATCCGTCCATCTGGTGATCCTTGTGAATTGGGCAGTAGCTCGGTATTAAATCCCTTTGGGTAGCGTTTGCGCCTTAGAGTCCTGGACTGGCGCCCAAAAGTCAGGCTGCTTCCGAGTGCTACAGCACTGCCTATCGCTAGAACAACATGAAGCATCGACGAATTCCCTCCAGTTTCTGGTGACACATGATGGCGGTAATAATCTCTCTAAACAATAATAAATAGTGCGGGGCTTACGAGGTGACTGCTTCTGCTAATTTCCGCATTAGTCCCTATTGACAACAGGCCGTCACTTTTTGCCTGGAAACAGCGCCTTCTTTTTTTGCAGACTTAAGCAGCTTTGCCTGCTTGCAGGCCAGAACTTCTGTTAATCGCTTCTGGTCATTAATATATGGCTCTGCATTACTACAACCTTCAGATAATGATACCAGCGTTTTATAACACCAGATCGGTAAACCTGGATGCAGACGATAGTGGATCCATAAACCATCACGCCTGTCCAGCAGCATATCGTTCTCTCTAAGCACAGCTAAATGCCTGGAAACTTTGGGCTGAACCATTTGCAAGATCTTGGTAAGGTGGCAAACGCATAATTCTTCTTCTTGAAGAAGCAACATCAATATACGCAAACGAGTGGGGTCTGAAAGTGCGCGGGTAAAAGATTCAGGTGTTGGCATGTGATTTTTATCTAGTTAAGGGTTATGGATGAAAAAAACTTTAATATACGTTAAATAATATACATTAATTTAGCATATTTTACAAAACTCATATGATCTTTATTAGAAAATACAGATATAGCTGCTTATCAGGAAGGCTAAGAGGTATTGAATAAGGTAACTATAAACCTGCAAACCTAAACCTGCAAACCTGTCGGCCGACGAAATAGCATATCTGAGCAAGCATATCAATCTATTACCTAAAGTGCCACTCCTGGTACCCATTTTTTTCACCCTCTACTGCATTTCCCAGGTTAAAATAAGTGTTATCCTGTCTGCAAGTACAATTATATTATTTTGAAACAAAGGAGCCTGGTGATGGAATATTTTGTCCACATTGCAAATGTTTTGTACCTTTTTTCCTATAGCATGCGGGATATACTCTGGTTGCGTATTTTAACTATTGCTGCAGCCTGCTTTATGCTTCCTTATTTTTACTTTCAGACAGACCCGCTTTACCCGCCCATATTTTGGAATCTGGTTTTTATGGCACTCAATATTTTCTGGATTGTTCGATTATTACTTGAGCGCAGACCGGTAAAGTTGAGTGAAGATGAACAACAACTCTGCCAAATCGCTTTTCGTACTTTGACACCTCGTGAAATGAAAAAGATCCTTAAACTTTCCAGTTGGGAAAATGCAGAACCTGGGGAATGCTTTGTCTCCAGGGATGAACCACTTGAAAAACTAATATTGATCTATTCAGGTAAAGCCGACGTCGAAATAGATGGTAAGAAAGTAAGTGAACTGCATGCAGGACAGTTTATTGGAGAGCTAAGTTACTTTACTGATGAAGTTGCGGCCGCCAATGTTGTAGCAACTGAAGCGATTCGCTATGTATCCTGGCCGAAAGATCGTTTAAAAAGTTATCTGGACAAAAATTCTGACCTTCGAGCAGCATTCCAGATTATTTTAGGATCGGTGCTGGCAAAACGACTTAAAGATACCTGGATACGAACTGTGATTTAAATTTCGCCTAATCAACCTTTTCCCAGCACCTCGTAAGGCCTTGTCCTTTAGGGCAAGGTACTGGGTTTACTTTAATATTTCCCAAGTCTGTATTTTTGTAACTGGTTTTATAACATTTAGCACAAAAAATAACCTATAAACCATTAATTTTTTGTTTTAGAAGTAGTTTTTTAATTGAAAACATCCAAATCAAAAGTTATAACGAGACAGTATCTTAGCTACTGAGTTAGAATAAACTAACCGTGATGTTTTGCCCCTGGCAATATGACACCTGTTTTCGATTATTAAGAGACTTAGCCATGAATTTTGATTTAACGCCGCAACTGCCCGCCACATTTGATCTGACCCACATCGTGTTAGCAAGTATCGCTGTGATCCTGTTTTTTGCATTGCTGCTGAAACCCTCTAAACGCATTTTAGTTGATAAAAACACAGATGATACTAGGTCGACTGGAGGTGCTGATCCTGAAAATAAAAAAATTGATTCCACAGCTGTTCCCACTGTTAAGGAGTCATCAACTGTTAAAGAGTCATCACCAGAATCGGCCCTGCAGTTTTTGGCTTTACTACAGCAGGAAGCCCGATTAATTGATTTTGTGCAAGAGGAAATTGGGGCCTACTCCGACGAAGAAGTCGGTGCGGCTGCCCGCATAGTACACGAGGGCAGCAAAAAAGTGATCAATGAATACTTTACCCTGAGCCCGATTCGCACAGAAGATGAAGAGAGTCGTATTACTTTAGCGGAGGGTTTTAATGCATCAGAAGTCAGGTTAACAGGCAATGTTGTTGGTGCAGCACCTTTTACCGGAACGCTTATCCATCGCGGCTGGCGGGCAGAAGCCGTCAATCTGCCTAAATTGTCTGCCGGGCATGATACCACTATCATCGCAGCAGCTGAAGTAGAGTTATGAGCCGTCAGCAAATACTGTTTGCCGCTATCGCTTTGCAAACAGGCACAAATTACAAATTAAACAGAGACACACAATATGTTTGATAAGAGCCGGTACAGTATTGGGATTGACCTTGGAACAACCCATTGTGTTTTGTCCTATCTGGATTTGCAGATGGCAGATGAAGCGGCGAAGGCCGATACAATCAAACAGGAAGTGTTACATATTCCTCAGTTAACGGCTCCAGGCAGTATCGATGAACAACTGCAACTGCCGTCGTTCATCTATCAGTTTCATGAGTCAGAAATTGCTTCAGATGATTTAGCCTTACCCTGGAATGGAACACCCGGTCAATTAGTGGGAGAGCTGGCAAGGAATATGGGAAGCAAAACACCGATACGACTCATATCCAGTGCAAAGAGCTGGCTGTGTCATGCCGGGGTGGATCGTCATTCAGCATTCCTGCCTTTAGAAAGCCCGGAAGAAGTGGAAAAAATATCCCCTTTTGAGGCCACTATTACTTACCTGGAACACCTTAAATCGTCATGGAATTACTCGAATAGTGATAATTTAATTGAAAATCAACAGGTTACAATAACAATTCCCGCTTCATTTGATCCGGCCGCAAGGGAACTGACCGCCGAAGCCGCACGTGCAGCAGGGTTTCAGCATTTGACACTTTTGGAAGAGCCTCAGGCGGCAGTTTATAGCTGGATTCATCAGGCTGGTAAAACATGGCGTGAACAGGTAATGGTAGGCGATATCATCCTGGTAGTGGACATAGGCGGTGGCACAACAGACTTGTCATTGATTGCAGTGACAGAAGATGAAGGTAACCTCATCTTAAATCGTATTGCTGTTGGCGACCATATTTTATTGGGTGGAGACAATATGGATTTAGCACTGGCCTATAGAATTAAGGCCAGGCTGGCGGAGCAGGGTAAAAAATTACAAGCCTGGCAAGTCCTGGCTTTAACACATGGCTGCAGAGATGCTAAAGAAACTTTACTGGCTGATCCCAGTGTGGAATCTGTGCCGCTGGTTGTGCCCAGTAGAGGCTCCAGCTTAATGGGCAGCACGCTAAGAACCGAATTAACCAGACAGGACGTTGAGCAAACATTAGTAGAAGGCTTCTTTCCGCAAGTATCCGTGGATGAACATCCGGCACACAATCCCCGAGCAGCATTAACTAAACTGGGCCTGCCCTATGCACAAGATGCTGCTGTCACTCGCCACCTGGCAGCCTTTCTAAGTAAGCAGGTAGATGCGCTGAAAGATATTGAAGGGTTTGAGGGATCAAGTGGTTCCTTTATTAAACCAAGCGCTATTTTATTTAATGGCGGGGTGCTGAAAGCACCTGTTTTAGCAAAAAAAATACTCAACATCATTAACAACTGGTTAAGCAGTGATGGCGCCGAAGCCGCTCGATTATTAGAAGGGGCTGATCTGGATTTATCGGTAGCGAAGGGAGCTGCTTATTATGGCTATGTCAGACAGGGTAAAGGGGTTCGAATTCGCGGTGGTATTGCCAATGCTTATTACATTGGGATAGAAAGTTCGATGCCGGCAGTGCCGGGCATGGAGCCTGCTATGCAGGCCTTGTGTATTGCCCCATTTGGAATGGAGGAAGGGACGGATGTTATAATCGATAATGAAGAGTTCGGGTTAATAGTTGGCGAACCGGTCCGTTTTCGTTTTTATGGATCGGCTACCCGACGGGAAGATCAATCTGGAGAAATGATGGAAGACTGGGATGATGGTGAATTAGAAGAGCTGCCTGAAATACAGGCAACACTACCGATTGAAGGCCGTACAAAAGGTGAGATTGTACCTGTTCACCTGGCAGCGGCAGTCACTGAAGTTGGCACGCTCAGGCTTGAAGCCGTGCCCGTAAACGGCGATGAACGATGGAATGTCGAATTAGATGTTAGAGACAGCTGATATTAGGATTAATTGTCATCGACAGCAAATGATGACTGATAGAAAATAAATGGGTAACAATGAATAAGCAAGCAGGCGGCTCCAGTTATATTGTAGGCATCGATTTAGGCACCACACACTGTGTTGTGACTTATAGTGATTTAACTTTGGCGCAATCAGCAAAAAACTCAAGGCTCTCAAAACAGCCAGTCATAGAGCTGTTTGAAATTGAACAATTGATAGCAGCGGGAGAAATTGCAGCCCGCCCTTATTTACCTTCTTTTCGTTATCACCCTACAGCCGGTGAAATTAGACCTGAAGATTCGGCAATGCCCTGGCAGCATAAAAAGGATGCACAACCACTCAGGGGTGATATAGCAGAGGCCATTATCGGAGACTGGGCCAGGGAGCTGAACAGTAAAGTTGATGGCAGGGGGGTTGTTAGCGCAAAAAGCTGGCTCTCTCATCCATCGGTCGACAGGCAGGCAGCGATTTTACCGTGGTCTGCCGCAGAGGGTGTAGCCAGGGTATCACCCGTTGTAGCAAGTGCCAGTTTCCTTTCTCATATACGCTATGCATGGGATCAACGTTTTCCTGATAGTCCTCTTGCTAAACAGGAAATAGTTATTACCATTCCTGCATCTTTCGATGAAGCAGCGCGATCACTTACCCTGGAAGCCGCAAAGTTAGCAGGTCTAAGCGATCTGTTGTTACTGGAAGAGCCTCAGGCGGTTGTCTATGACTGGTTGTATCGACATCAGGACACAGCGGCACAAAGGCTGGCTGATACCCGGTTAATACTGGTATGTGATTTAGGCGGCGGTACTACCGATCTTAGCCTGATAAGTGTTTCGGTTGATGATGAAGATATTAATTTGAAACGTGTGGCTGTTGGCGATCACTTGATGCTAGGCGGCGATAACGTGGATTTAGCAATAGCCCATCAGGCAGAAAAGCAGGTAACAGAGGGCGGAAAGAAATTAACCGCATCAGCACTTTCCCAGCTTATTCAGCAAAGCCGCCAGGCAAAAGAACGGTTATTATCGTCAAATGCGCCTGATACAGCGACTATTACGGTATTAGGCAGTGGCTCTAAATTAATTGGCGGCACCCGTAAAACTCAGGTGCTCAAGTCTGAGGTACACAACATGGTCATTGACGGTTTCTTTCCGTTGACCGCATTTGATGATATGCCGCAACAAAGGCGAGCCGGAGTTGTTGAGTTTGGTTTGAATTATGCATCTGATCCGGCCGTGAGCAAGCACATTGCCTCCTTTCTCAAACGCCATCAAATGGCCTGTACTAGAGCATTGGGGAAAGATGTCGATACGCAGTCAAAAACCCCTGTGATCCCTGACACAATATTGTTTAACGGGGGTGTTTTTAATAGCCCATTAATCGTTGATAGAATACTCGAACTGTTTGCACATTGGTCACAGGAGCGGTCACAGCAACCATTGTCGGTGCTTAATAATGATCGGCCGGATCAGGCCGTTGCCTATGGCGCATCTGCCTATGGCTTAGCCCGGCGGGGCTGGCAGACAAAAATTGAAGGCGGCTCTGCTCGAAGTTATTTTTTATTGGTAGATAGTAAAAGCAATACCGGGAAAAAAGCCGTATGTGTGTTACCAAAAGGAACCTCTGAGGGTGAAACTATCGCATTAAAAGATAAGCAGTTTTCCTTGACACTGGGTCAGCCTGTTTCTTTTAATTTGATATCAACAGTATCTGACAATGCCTATACTCCAGGCCAGCTGATTGACGTAGACAGCGAAAACTTTGTGACTTTGCCTCCTTTAGTCACAGTGTTTGATAAAGCAGGGAGCCATAAAAAAGAAATTGTTGTGGAAGTAGTGGCGAATATGACAGCGGTGGGGACACTGCAAATGCAATGTGTGGCAAAGGAGCACAAGCAGCCGTGGGAACTGGAATTTCAACTAAGATCACCTGTTGCCAGCAATGACAACGAGGGCAGTGAAGGATCTGCAGAACAGGAACTTCCCAAAAATTTTGCACAGGCGGTAGAAAAGATATCGCTCGTATTCGGGCAAAGCAATAAAGCTGTTGATAAAAATGCTGTTAAAAATCTTCGTTTTCAGCTGGAAAAATTGCTGGGCAAAAAAGCACAGTGGGATACGCCAGTATTACGCTCTTTAGCAAAGGCGTTATCTCAGGGTGCCAAAGGAAGACGACGCTCTAATCGACATGAGAGACTCTGGAACAATTTGACAGGCTATTGTCTTCGACCAGGGTTTGGATATGCTTTAGACGAATGGCGGGTGAATACCTTATGGGAAAATTATCAACAGGGTGTTCAGTATTCTAATGAGTCGCAATCCTGGTCAGAGTGGTGGATATTATGGCGCCGGGTTGCCGGGGGATTAACAGAAGATGCCCAAAAGAAAATTTACAGGGATGTGGCCAAATATATTAATCCGGTTACTGCGAGAAACCAGAAAGTAGCCAAGGAATTAAAAACAAGATCATATGAAGACATTGTCCAGCTGGTCGCCGTGCTGGAGCATATACCTGTTGAGAGCAAAATAGAAGTGGGCGGCTGGTTAGTAAAACGATTGCAGAAAAGCAAACAACCTGATGCTTCATGGTGGGCTCTGGGAAGAATTGGAAGCCGTGTACCTTTTCATGGCAGCGCCCATAAAGTGGTGCCTAAGGATGTAGCAGGCAAATGGGTTGATTTTTTATTAGAGCAAGACTGGAATAAAAACAGACAGGCTGCATTGGCCGCTAGCATGATAGCCCGACAAAGTGGTGATCGAGAGCGTGATCTTGATGATTCGGTAAGGTTATCGGTAATCAATAAGCTGATTAATTCAAAGTGTGTAGTGAGCTGGATAAACATGGTTGAACAGGTTGCAGCACTTGATGCGAAGGATCAGCAGCGAGTATTTGGTGAGTCATTGCCTGCAGGGCTTCGAATTATAGGTTAATAATAATGATGATTAAGTTAAATGAAGATAAAGAAAAACTGCAGGCAATACGCGAACAAATGCCAGCAACAACTGCAGTTCACTACCTGAATACGGGAACTAACGGCCCACTGCCGAAGATGGCGGCAGATGCGATGAAGGCAGAAGCAGAAAAAGAGTTTATGCAGGGCAGATATTTACCGTTTATCGAAGAGCTTTACGCTGAAATGGATACCACCAGAAATCTTCTGGCCCGCATTGTAGGCGCATCCTATAATGAAATTGCTCTGACCCATAGCACCACTGAGGCCTTGAATATTGTCCTGTGGGGGCTGCGCATGCAAGCGGGTGATGAGGTAGTTACCACCAGCCTGGAACATGTCGCCTCCCTGGCGCCACTGGCTTTAATCAAATCTCGTTATGGCATTGTTGTGAAATACGTCAATGTTAAATACGGCGAAGAATATGATGAGGAAGAGTTCATATCCGCAGTAACAAGGGCGATAACGCCTCGAACCCGGTTATTGGTAATATCCCATGTATCAACTTCAACCGGCATTACCTTCCCGCTCAAAAAGCTCATCGAAATCTGCCATGCTCATAATGTCTATGTTTTGGCAGATGGCGCACAGGCTGTGGGCGCAATTCCTGTCAATATGCACGAACTGGGCATCGATTTCTACGCTATGGCTGGGCGCAAATGGCTTTGCGGCCCTGAAGGGATAGGCGTTTTATATATTGCCAGAGACAGGATCCCGGAGCTGGACCCGACATTTATCAGCCCTGCCTCGGTCAAGCTGCGATCTGACCTTGATATGCTGTCCCCTTATGTTGTCCCGGCACCCTTTGCCGCGCGCTACCAGCTCGCTACAGCTATGTATATGCCCACCCTGTTAGGCTTTCAGAAATCCCTGGAGTATCTGCTGGACCAGGTAGGGATGGAGTGGATATTCACTCGTATTCAGGGTCTGGCTCGTCATATGCAAACCCTGATCAGCGATATACCAGGGATTCAGATCGTCACGCCCCGGGGCAAAGAGGCCGGTATGATCGAATTTCTTGCCGATGGCTGGCATCCGCCCGATCTGTGCACCGCTCTTAATAAGCGGAATTTTATGATCCGCCCTGAGCCAGAGCACCAGTTACCTGCTCCTGCCAGGATTTCGACCGGTTTTTACAACACCGAAGAAGAGCTGGATCAGCTTGCGCAGGCCATACGTGAAATTGTTAAATAACGTTGAGGAAAGGCTGTCTTTTCGACCCTCGGTTTCCCTTCGTGCTTACATCGTAAAACAATAGCACTCGTTAGCGGGACTTACAGGCAGGGTAGAGTTCCATTTGGATCAATGACCGATAAGCTGAAAAGCAATGCTGCTGCCTGAAATTTAAAAAATAATTCCGGTTTTCAGTAAATTAAAATAAAAGTTATTCAGGCATTAAATTTCTTTGTTTGATTTGTATTTTCTTTGATATAACTTCTTAACTATTTTTCAAATTAGTTTATCCTTGTTATATGTTATATAGGATGCTACACCATCTCTATTTACATTTTTAAACACCACAATGAGCCTGTCTAAGAAGAGAGAAACTACACTGAAAAATCTATTTTAGCTACGGTTGTTTTTCCGGGACAGACTTCCATGTGTTAACTTCAAAGAGGTAACGAAAATGTCTAACTTGAATATTCTCCAAAAACAACCTTTCAGCACATACGATCAACTTGATGTGATACTTGATGAAGAGCAGGAAATCCTCTGGTACTACATGAATCCTGAAAATCGCCCCTGTTTTACTCCGGAATTGCTCTCTGACTTGCGTAATTTTCAAAAAGAGGCAAGCACACGTATTCGTAATAAGCAGCTGTCTGCAAAATATCTGGTTGTCGCCTCCCGTACCCCATCAGTGTTTAATCTAGGTGGCGATCTTAATTTATTCAAGAGACTAATTGAAAATAGCGATCGTGATGGCCTGGCCGCTTATGGTAAAGCGTGCATCGATATTCTGTATCCTAACTATACGTCCATGGACTTGCCTGTTACCACAATCTCTCTGATTCAGGGTAAGGCACTGGGCGGGGGAATGGAGGCAGCCATATCGTCAAATGTTATTATTGCCGAACGCAGTGCTCAGATGGGGTTGCCGGAGATCTTATTTAACATGTTTCCTGGTATGGGGGCATACAGCTTTCTTTCACGCCAGGTTGGCCCGAAGATGGCCGAACGAATTATTCTGTCTGGCAATACCTATAGCGCTGAACAGATGTATGAAATGGGCATTGTCGATATTGTCTGTGATGATGGTGAGGGAATTGCTGCAGTACATGATTATGTAAAACGCCAGAAGCGTATGGGCAACAGCACCAGTGCAATGCACAAAGTGGCACGCCGGGTAAATCCTGTTCCTTATCAGGAACTGATCGATATTACTGAAATCTGGGCCGATGCTGCACTGAAATTAACTGAAAAAGATTTGAAAAAAATGGACCGGCTGGTACGTGCACAGAACAAGCTGGATAAGATGGAACATCCTGCTGTAACCGCTCAGTGTGTCGCTTAACTAAACAATGAAAACAATAAGTCCGGTTAATAGCCAATATGGCCGGACTGTTTTCTATTTTCCAGATATTGGGATAAGTGTTTTTTTGTTAAATTGTAAGCATTTATGGTGTTGGCATAAAGCACCTGTCCGGTACGCCTGAATTGTTCACTGCCGATACCAGAACTGCTTTCACAGGCTTTTCGTAAAGCCAGCGCGCCTATGCCTGCGGCATTGCCTTCCAGTGCATGTGCGCACTCTCGGTAAGCTGTAGCACTGTCTTGCTCTACAGCCTCACCCATTGCAATAAACAGTTTCTCGGAGTCCACAAAAAAATCCGTAATAAGATTTTCCAGAAAGTTCAGATCAGAGTCCAGCTCAGCCAGAGCATTGAGTGTTAAAATATCCAGCACATATCCCCCGTCAGCAAAATAACTCTGTCTATAATCACTATTGCTGTTTTTTTCCTGCTCCCCTTCCTGTTTTGCCGTTAACTTATCAATAGTATCCAGCAGCTCACCAATCCTTACTGGTTTTGTCATGTAGGAATCAACGCCGGCATCTTTACATTCCCTGGCTGCCTCCACCGTAGCATTAGCGGTAAGAATCATAAATGGCATTTCAGCACCACTGATGTTGACTGCGCGATAAATTTTGATTACCTCAATACCGCCATAATCAGGCATCTGCATGTCCAGTATAGCTAAATCGAAGGGGCAGGTTTCCAATACATCCAGTGCTGCTTCTCCGTTGTCAACTACGGTAACATGATGGCCTGCATTATCAAGGATTTTCCGAATAACTTTCTGATTGGTTGGATTATCCTCGGCCAGCAGAATCTCCTTTTTCTCACGCTGTATTTTTTCTTTGGCAAAATGATGGATAAAACTGGCGACACCGGGCACATTTTCCGTTTCATCAGGGAGATGCCTGATACCGTGTAAGGCATTAAAGAGAAAGGTTTTATCTATCGGTTTGAACAACAGCATGCCAAAGCCCGCATTACGCATACGTTCTTCATAATCATTATCATGCTTATTTGACAGAAGGATCAGGGATAGCTCCGGTAAAATATCCTCAGACCGAATGGCCTCTGCCAGCTGAACGCTGGATACCTTTGCTTCATTGTCGACAATTAAAATCTGGTAAGGTTTATCCTCTTCATGGCCATTAACGAGCGCAGCTAAGGCCCTTGCTGTGGATGTGCAAACACGGGTGTCTGCTTCCCATACGCCTAACCATGATAGCAGCTGCTCTTCTACCTGTTCGTCTGTTGTCAATATTAGAATGCGGGACTTATTCAGCTTTAGCCGGCTCATTTCTTCAACTGCTTGTGACTGCAGGGCAACCGGTAATTCAAACCAGAACTCACTGCCTTCACCTAACTCACTATTGACACCAATCTCACCTCCCATTAATTCAACAAGCTGGCGCGTAATGGTTGTACCAAGTCCAGTCCCTCCATAATTACGGGTTGTTGATTCATCAGCCTGAGTAAAGCTTTCAAATATACGCTCTAAATCGTCACTGGCAATGCCTATCCCGGTATCTTTTATTTCAAACCTTAACGGTACATAATTGTCAGTGCACTCCTTATTAGCTGGAAATATGCTAAGGGTTACGCCACCTCTATGGGTAAACTTGATGGCATTGTTCACAAGATTAATCAATATCTGGCGCAACAGCTGCGGATCGGTTCTAATGTAAACAGGCACCTGGGAAGATATCTGCAGATCCAGCGTCAATGTTCTTTGCTGTGCTAATGGCCTAAGCATGTTGACGGTGCTGTTAAGCAATGCATAAAGATCCACATCGATCTCAGATACATCAATTTTACCTGCTTCGATCTTTGAAATATCCAGTATTTCCTCAATCAGCGACAAAAGCGTTTCACCTGAGGCATGTATGGTTTCAGCAATTTCTTTCTGCTCATTGTTCAGGGGGGTATCAGCCAGCAACGCACTCATACCGATTACTCCATTGAGCGGTGTACGTATTTCGTGACTCATATTGGCTAGAAAGCGGCTTTTTTCCTGACTCATTTCTTCTGCATGCTTCTTTGCAGCATGCAGTCGTTTCAGCAAACTTGATATGTACAAAGGCAATATAAGCAAGCCTAGCCACAGCCCGGAAGCTAGCACCAGATGCTGATGCCAGTATTCATTAAAGCCCACAACCAGTGTAAAACCAATCAGACTGATTGCCATTGCATAAAAAAGATGTTTAGTGCCGTAACGAAAGCCATTGCCAAAGGTGATCCACAGGTACATGGTATAGAATGGCGCAGTTATCTCACCGTACATCCACATGACAAGCGTATTAATTCCCAAATCAGCTATCATGCCGATAGCTCGCCGGATATTCAGGTGATCGAGTTGCAAGGCAATTGCACTAAGATACAAGAGAGAAAACAATAAATAGCCGCCGCATATCGCAAACAGCACATGGTTTTGAGCTGGAGAATTCTGGCTGAACAGAGTGAGCAGCAGATAAACATCAATAAACAGAACCAATACCAGGCGCAATAATGCCTGTTCCCGTTCTGAAGCATCACACATCTTCAGTCTTCCCCAGACAAACTGGAAAGTTTTTCTGTATTTTATTATTTGTATTTGCATTTTTATGTCTGATGGAACTCAGGTGGGCACATCATGCAATTCATTGTATATATTGCGAATTGATTGTTCTATTGACAATAGTGCCTTAACACAATCAGAGTCAAACTGGGTTCCGGCCATTTTTTTAATAAGTTCAAGACTATCCTCCATTGACCACTTCGATTTGTAGGGACGACTTGTTGTTAATGCATCCAATACATCAGCGACAGCAACAATCCTGGCCTCGATGGGAATTTCCTGACCTGTTAGTCCATGAGGATACCCGGTGCCATCAAACCATTCATGATGTGACAATGCAATTTTAGCACCCAGGTTCAGACAGGGCGATTTACTGCCCTGCAGAATATCATGCCCGATAGTCGTATGCGTTTCCATTATTTCACGCTCTGACGGGGTTAAAGCTCCTGGTTTAAGCAGAATATTGTCCGGAATACCTATCTTGCCGATATCATGCATGGGAGCTGCACGCCAGATGTGATTGCAGCGGTCATTATCTAAACCGAGTTCTCTGGCAATCTGCATGGAATATCTCGCCATGCGGAAAATATGCTTTCCCGTATTATCATCGCGGAACTCCCCGGCTCTGGCAAGGCAAATTAATGCATCTGCCTCCCTGCTTTTGATATCTTCTGTCGCCTGAGTAACACGGTACTCCAATAGCTTTGCGCGTTTGAGGCTGGCTTTCTGGTATTTATATAAATCCAGCAGATTTTTGCAACGCGCCTGGCATTCATAGTGATCAAATGGTCTAATCAGAAAATCAGTAGCACCTGCTTCCAGTGCTGTGTACATTACATCCCTGTCATGTACGATGGTTACCATCACCACGGGAATAATTTTGCAGCCCTTAAATTGTCGGAATTTTTTGATGACACTGATACCATTCATTGACGGCATTCTGTAATCAGTGATGAGCAGATCAGGCGGGTGCTTTTCACATGAATCCAACGCATCACTGGGATCGGAAAAGGAATAACACCTTATTTTGGGGGAAATCTTTTTGATGAGGGCTTCTATAATGGCACGCCCTGTTTTTTGGTCATCAATAATAACGACATGTTGATGCCCATTATCTGTATGTAAAGGGGTTACGTTGCTACTGCTGTTAGTTTTATCCAGGCTAACAAAATGATTATTAGATTGTAACGATGCCATCGACTTACCACTTAAATATACGTATAAATAGTATAACCCAAAGGGCTGGGGCAGGCCATTCGTTATAGTTGTTATCTGAGCAAGCGACTAGCGCAACGAATAGATACCTCAAATTTTTAGAGCTTAAAAAATTTTCTGCCTGAAGATGATCAGAGAAGCAATCGTTAGTCCGGCCATCAGCAATATTTTGCCCAAGTTGCCTCGGCTGGCCAAGGCAGCAGATTGTTCGGTCACTACCGATTCAGAAATATTTTCCTCTACTTCGGTATGTTCAAGGGTCAGTTTTGCTCTCTTCACCACAGGTATGCCTCCCGGTTGATCCAGCTCATTAATTCACGTATCTCATCGGCCGCCTTACTTTTACTGTCAAACTCTGTTACCGCCTTCCCATCAATGAGGGAGTGACTCAGTGCCACCCGATTAGATATAGCCACAGGAGCTACAGGTATACCATAACCCGACAGAGCTTCCCGTGCTTCGCTAACAATAGCTCTCTCACCGTTCTTGCCGGGAAAGGGGCAGCCGTTCAACACAATCGCTGCCTTCCCATCAATACTTTTAACAATTTTAACGGACGATCCAATGGCCTGCAGATCAAGAATGGCTGGACGGGTAGGGATCAGAATAAAGTCTGCCAGCCGGGCTGCAATAATAGCATCCTCGTGGGAGTGGGGTGCGGTATCAATAACCAGAAGATTAACACCCTGACTGGCCAGCTTGCTAATATTTTGTTTCAAGGTGCTGGCCGCCATGGGCATAACAGCAGGAACACTGTCCTCCCTTCTCTCGTTCCAGAAAGTGGTACTCTGCTGTGGGTCAATATCAGCAATAACCACCTTCAGGTTTTTGGCAGCAGCCAGCACAGCCAGATGAATAGACAGAGTTGTTTTCCCTGTTCCGCCTTTTTGTGCAAGTAAGGTGATAATTTTCATACTCTCTCCAATATATCATATTATTCAGTATGTTGCTGTATTATTCGTCAAATGGCTACCCCTTAGAGCTGCCTGATAAGCTATGAGTTACAGCTATTTTTTCAGCGATGTACTATAATTTAAAAATATACAGGGGAAATTGATATGAAAAAAACAATTTATCGTGTTTTAGCCTGGGCGACATTTGCTCTTGGCGTACTCTTCATTATCATGCCGATCATACCCGGATTTCCGTTACTGATTTTGTCTGCATCGTTATTTGCCGTGGTCTGATAAGTTTACCACTCCATTCACTTAGCTCGATAAAAATCATGACAAGCTACACATTGTTTCATAACCTGAGATAAAGCTGTGAGCACTCTGTTTCTGTTTAAGCCACCATCTTTTTCAGCTTCTCTGGCAGATAAGGCAAAGTCTGATGCCGCCTTGTGCATCTGCGTGCCAATATTACGCATTCCCTTTGGCATATATTTGCCCACGAATTTTTTGTAATGGAGCTCCGCGGATGACATACCGAGATTATTTTCGGCCGTATCGGCAGCCTGAGCATATTTAGATTCTGCCAGAAGAAGAGTAATTTCTTCCAGCGTCTCCAGATGATCACGCATATTAGACATCAATTGCCTTGAAACAAAGCTGGGTAATTCTGCCGACTGACGGTCAGCATTAGTTATAACAGGTATGCTCAGCGTCAAAAATATAAGAACCGAAATTAGGGTTTTATAAAGCATTTTTTTTCGTACTACTAATAAATCAAACCGGCTCATGCTAGTATCTCTTTGTTAAATTATATTAAACTAAAACTGCAGTAAAATCGCAAAATACAGGTTATCCATGAAGCTATTTCCTGTCTTTCGCGATTTTACTGATTTCCTCAGGTATTGCTTAAAGGAATTCAATCCGCATCTGCTCCTGTGTGGCATAGAGACGCAACATGCCTGCATAGGGGAAGCGGATCAATTGGCGACTTTTTAATGGCGCTGATAAAACATCGATTAAGATGGTTCGCATAATTCCAGCATGAGTCACCAGCAATATTCTCTGGCCTGAATGTTCTTTTAGCAAAGCAGATAATCCTCTGCTAATACGTTGACTAAATGCTTCCAGAGATTCTGCTCCGGGTGGTCTGTTTTTAACCGGGTCACGGTGAAAATCACGAAACAGAACTGGATCAGACGCTTTAATCTCATCAACTGTTTTCCCTTCCCAGTCACCAAAGGAAATTTCTGTTAATAACTCCTTAGTAACCAGTGGAATGGCTAACTGTTTAGATATCACCTCAGCAAAAGCATGACAGCGCAGCATGGGCGAGCTGACAACCAGATCCCATTTGAATTCTATATCAGCTTCTTCTTTCAGATACAGCTTGCTAATCGCTTCATGCATCTGTTGCCAGCCTGTTTTTGACAGCGGATGATCCACCTGATTACCACGATACATTCGGCCGCCTTCAGGCTCACCATGACGAATGAAGTCAATGAGTGTTTCTGTTGGAATATTGCCTGGTTGTTCTGAATGATTAGACATAAAGCTCAGGATTTAGGTTTTATAGTTTCCGCCCGTTTTTTAATAAAGTCAGCCGTCAATTCATGCTTAAACGCACCCGGCTTTAATGCTTGAACATCGGCTATCGCCTGATCGCCTTTCCTGCCTAATTCCAACAGCAGCATAGCTACACCGACACCGGTTCTGCCAGTCCCGCCCTTGCAGTGAACCGCGACTTTACCACCCTGGTTAATTACTTCCAGCAGATTATCTTTGTACTGATCCCATTTTGACAGAGATTCCTCGTCAGGAACCTTATGATCATCTGTTGCCATATTAAACCACTGGATATTGTTCTGCTTACACAGCTCTGGCAGATCCTCGGCATGCAGGTTTTTCATTTCTTCATCAACCATCATACTGAGAATAGCGGTCACGCCTTGTTCCTTTAACTGGCTAATCGTGCTGACAAGATCGACTTCTTTGGTTCCTGGGCAGGGCATCATAATGATTTCCGCACCCTTGTCTCCTATGGGCATTGACCAGGTTGGATGTTCTACTGTCATAAAGTTTCCTTGCTATAATAAAGTTATAAAATTAAGAATAAATAAGTGTAGGCTGGATAAGGAACGCCTTCCAGTATTATAAGTGAAAAAATGAAATATTTGTCGGATGGCGCTATTGCTTATCAAACTATATAAGGGGGGGAATCTATATAAACGAGGTTTGCAAATCGAAGGCTTAAACTCCCTCAGTCCCCCCTTCACCAAAAGCAGGCGCCCTGAGGCGAAAAAGGGGAGATGCAAAATCAGATAATAGATGAAAAATCAACACCCCCTAATTAAGTGTTATCAAGCTCTCACTCATAGTATCTGGATAGTCTGTTCCTAACAATGTCAGGAAGCTTGCAGCAACATTCGTTAAGACACCTGTTTCCTTTTTCCACTGTACGGTTTTGCCATCAAAGGGAATAGCCAGCATAGGCACATTATTACTGGAATGAGAACCCATTGGACGCCCCTGGGGATCAACCATCACATCAGCATTGCCATGATCTGCGGTAATTAATAATTGCCAGCCATGTTCTTTAGCCCATGCAACCACCTTTCTGACCAGAGCATCAACCGCAACGCCTGCTTTACTGGCTGCATCAAGACTGCCCTGATGACCGACCTGATCCAGATTAGGTACATTGACAATTAATACCTGCCCGGCGGTCTCATCTTGCATAATTTTCTGCATTTCTGTTTCCAGCAGCTTAATCGACATCAGCGGATTACCCAGAATTTCCGCATCGGGAATCGTCGCAACTTCAACCCCTTTAGCCGACTCATCAGCCTGCATGCCATTGATAAAATAAGTCACATGGGGAAACTTGCACTGCTCTGACAATCGAGTTGTGCGAAATCCCTGTTCATTCAACACATCAATCAAACCACCATTAAGGGGTAAAGTAGGGAAAAAAACATCCTCTATGGGCGTTGCTTCATGTTTTAACTCAACCATTGCAATTACATGACATTCATCATTCATAACTTTGGCCAGTTGCGAAATACGGTCGGCACGATGATTAGTCAGGATTAACGTCTCACCTGCAGCGACTGGCATACCACCAGGCAGAAAAGCATAGGGGAAATCAGCTTCAGAAGGGGAGTTTGCCAGGTGTTGTTCCAGGTCTTCCAGGCTAAAAGCCTTACCTTCTATGCGACCCATTAGCGCATCACGGCAATACTCTGTTAAATCCCAGTTTTCAGCCCGGTCGGCAGACCACTTACGTCCCATCACCGATGCGAGTATAATCTTGTCACTGCCATTATCCTTAATCGCCTGTTGCAGCTCTGCCAGCATTCTGGGCGCAGTCCCTGCCTGACTATCCGTGCCATCCAGAAAGGCATGAATATAAACTGCGGGAAAACCTTTTTTAATGCCCAGGTCAGCTGCCATCATCAGGGTTTCCCAATGAGCATGAACACCGGCATCAGAGAGTATTCCAGCCACATGCAGGGGTTTGGAGAAGTCACTATTATTCCATGCTGAACTCTGTTCCCAGTCGCCACTATGATAACCCTCGCGTACCCGGGCCAGGGTACTTAAAAGCACTTTACCTGCACCAATAGTAAGATGACCGACTTCTGAATTACCCGCTTTGCCTTCATCCAGTCCCACTGGTGTTCCTGACGCATGGAGGCGTGCATAACCATATTGCTGCATGAGTGAATGCACATAAGGCATTTGTTTAGCAGTAGTGGCACTACTTTTTGGGTCTTCGTTAAGCCCCATGCCATCAAGGATCATCAATACCGCTTTGGGTCGCTTATCAAGACTCATTATTATTCCTCACTGCTCTTTCTCACTTAAACACCTGTTTCCATCATAATAAATTCACGGCTCTGGGGACTGGCCGGGCTTTTGAAAAAATCTTCCGAAGCAGAAAATTCGCACAGAGCACCCTTGTCCTCATGATTATGGAACATCGCACTGTAATCACTGACGCGTCTGGCCTGACCCAGGCTATGAGTGACCAATAATACCAGCTTGGTACGTCCCAGGTCCTTTATTATTTTTTCTATTATTTCAGTGGAGATAGGATCCAGCGCAGATGTAGGCTCGTCAAACAGAAAGATATTGGAATCTTTTAATAGTCCCATGGCAATAGACAGGCGCTGCTGTTGTCCGCCTGACAGGCGCTGTGCTCGCTGTTTCGCCCAATCTTCATTCAGCTCTCCCAGAAGTCCAACATCCGACAATGCCTTCTTCATCAGATCAAGCCACTCTTTACGGGCAACTTTACGTTTGCGCAGTGGAACCTTCAGGTTGTCATAAATAGAGCAGGGAAATACGGTTGGTTTTTGCCATACCATGGCAAAATGAGAGCATATGCTCTCGCACTCGTCGTTAGCATCAAAGCAGGTAATATCAATATGGCCTTTATGTGCCAGATTTTCATCCATAAGCTCCGACAGAGCTTTTAGAAAGGTGCTTTTACCTGAGCCTGAAGGCCCCATAATGGCAACAACACCCTTTTTAGGAAAACGTAATTCATTAACAGTCAGGATGGTTTTTTTCTTGGCAAAGATACTCAGATCTTTGATCCTCATGCCGCAACATTCAGGCTCATTAAACAATAATTGAACATGAGCATTATTAGCGACCTGATCATTTGTAGAAAGCGATAGTGCAGTCATTATATTAATCCTCTGATAGGTAGTGATGTATTAAACGGGGTGTAATAAACAGAAACAGTAAAAAGATAATTAACAGAAGTGACAGGCTTCGGGCTTCCGGCATACCACCAGGTATATCCATAGCCAGCATAAAAATGTGATAATTCAGCAACCTGATCGAATCCATGATGGATGTAGGAAAGCCTGTCAGTGCGCCACAGGTCAGCATGACAGCAGCAGTATCCCCCAGCGAGGTGGCCCAGCCGAGAATCAGGGCTTCAAGGATTTTACCTTTCTGATAGGCCGGCGACAGGCGAAACAGAAATTCAAGTGGGCCGATATTAAAGGATTTGGCCGCCATACCGTAACGCTGGTTAAAAGGCCGCAGTAGTTGGGAAAAAGCGGTAACCAGGGTTGGGTAGAGCAGCATGACCAGGGTCAGCATGGCGGACAGCATGGACCAGCCAAAGCCCAGAGTGTTGCAAAAGAGCAGAAAGCCAATCACGCCAAGGATAATTGATGGCATGCCGGCCAGTATGTAAACCAGCACCGATGTCAGTGATTGCAGCCATTTCGGCAGACGGATGATGCCGGCCATAACACCGGCAATCAGATAGGCGGGCAGCGCCGAGATCAGCACTGCGCCGACCGTGGTAATAATGGTACCGACAATAATACCCGCGGTGGTATATTCAAAGTGCAAGGGCTTGATGAATATAGCGATAATGCTCGCAGTCATTAGCATGTATAACCATAAAATCCAGCGTTTCCTGATTATTTTAAACATTGATCAACCTCTTGTACTGCACCAGTAATACGACCAGGATAAACACGATGGCGACAGTGGCCATGGCGAACAGGGCTGTTGCATGCATATCGGCGGCATAGGCCATTTCCATGGCAATGGTTGCCGTTAAAGTACGAAAACCCTCCAGCAAATTGTGAGGAACCTGCAAGCTGTTTCCGGAAACCATCAGTACCACCATGGTTTCACCAAAAATGCGGCAAAAGATATAATTGATCGTTCCAATAACGGCCGTAGGCTGACTCTTGATAAACAATTCGGAGCGGCTCAGAACGGACATTTGAAAACTGTTTTCAAGTCCCTGGTATTGATCCAGGTGGGTCAGATAACTGCGATAGAATAACAGAGTGCAGGTGGGCATGATAAAAATGGTCATGCCGATTGAAGCGGCCAGCAAGGAGTATCCTGTCCCGCCAAAGATATTACGTACCGCAGGGATGATCTCGATGATCGCCCAGATGCCAATAATGACTGAAGGCAGCGATATCCACACTTCAAGAATTCCGACGATGGCTGGATTCAGCCAGTTTTTTCGGTTATCAACCAGTTGCAGACTAATGACCCAGCCCATCAGTATTGCCAGGGGCAGGGTTGCCAGCACCAGCAGTAAACTGCCGGTCAGTTGAACACCCATGCCGAAGCTATCACCATCTGGATCCCAGTCAAAAGACAGCCAGTTGGATATTGGAATGTCCTCAAAGAAATTCCATGAGTTGACAAGTGGGTACGCCAGCAGGAATACCAAAATCAACATCAGCAATAAAACGATAAACTTCATGCCAAATAAATTCTCTGTTAAAGCTTTTAAAAAAATCCCGAATGAAGTCCTGGTGCTGGAAGTACTGGCAACACCACCAGTCAGTCCTCCTGTCGGTTTATCTTCACGGAAATAGCGCCAGGTCTGGGTTCTAGCTTTTACCTGTGTGATGTTATTCATGACTGGTCTTATATCAAAAAATATAAAGTGATAAATCAAATCGCTCTTTGTTCGGCAAAGCGCTTAACCAGAGACAGACCCTGATTAAGCGCTTTCCAATTAAAGAACACAAAGCTGCGGATCATCTGAGCTGCGCTGATATTTAATTAAAGATTCGGCTCAACTCCGTTTTTTCTAAATATCTCACGGGCCTTGTCAGTTGCCAGCACTGAACGTATGCGTTTTATCAAACCGGCTTTCTTGTCCTTGTAAACCAGATTCAATGTACGCTGCAGCTTATACGTTCCATTATCAACATTCTCAACAGTGCCATCAACGCCATCCAGTTTCAGCATCTTGATTGGCTCACCCTGCTTAATGGCGGCTTCCACGGCAGAATAGGACAAATAGGCCAGGCCATGTGGGTCATGCGCCAGGGTCGCTATGGATTGTCCATTGGCGCCGATAATAATTAAATCCTTAGCAATAGGCTGGTTGTGCTTTTTGCCCAAATGGAAGAAATGATCAAACACTTCTTTGGTGCCTCTGCCATTTTCTTTGGCAATGGCATTGATCTTGAAACCATGCAGTTTTTTGGTTTTGCCGGTATAGAGATCGACAACCTCTTGTGAAGTAATATTATCGAAAGGGGCATCTTTGTGAGCGATCATAATCAGCCAGTCCTTGGCAATGGCCAGTTTTTTCAGATTTTTTGCTTCCGATGGCTTCATTTCGCGGGACATCATGCCGATATCGGCCATGCCCATATAGGCTGTCTTGTAGCCCACAGATGAGCCGCCGGCCTGAATCTCGACATCCATCCCCTGTTTTTTGAACAAGGGTGCCATTTTTTCCATGAACGGCAGAATGGTTGTGCTGCCGGCAAAGACAACTTTCTCGCCCGCATTGGCCGAGGCCGAAAATAAAATAAATAAAGATAAAAACAATACTACAAATGTACGCATACATCCTCCAGATAGATATATTAAGATAATAAGATTGTGTCTTCCTAAGGGTTATATATTTCCCTTTTCAAAGACTAAAAGATAAAACTATTTACAACTACTTAAGCAACTACTTAAGCAATTGTAAAGTATGTCAAGATCACTTTCTCTAACATAGATTAATAAAAAATTTATATTCTCTTTTTTATATAAACCAATAG
>JALVAL010000148.1 GCA_027011205.1 Gammaproteobacteria bacterium | reverse complement strand
TAATAATACTCTGTTCTTCTGCTACGCTGACAATTTCCTTATTTTTATTTTTAATGGTGCTGACAGAATCATTAATTTTTTGCAAAGCCTTTTCTGCCTGTCTGGAAATTTCAGAAGATTGAGCCGCCAGTTCAGTACTCTGGGTCATTTTGTCTACTGCCAGAGAGGAGTTCTTCTGCAGTTTTTCAATAATGCCCTGGATTTCTACTGTTGAATCCTGAGTTTTTTGAGATAACATTCTCACCTCATCCGCCACCACCGCAAACCCACGACCCTGTTCTCCGGCACGAGCAGCTTCAATGGCGGCATTAAGTGCCAGCAGATTGGTCTGTTCTGCAATTTCCTTAATGGTAGACAATACTTTGGAAATATTCTGACTGTCTTCGGCCAGGGCAAAAGAAATATGACTGGCATCAGTAACACTTTCGACCAGAGTATTTAACTGTCGGGCCACCTGACGAGTCATTTCATTGCCGTAATCGGCGTCTTTCTGTGTTTCAAGTACCGCATTATCGGCATCCAGAGAGCATTCAGAAACCTTGCTGGAGCTTCTGGACAGGTTGTGTGTGACTTCAGAAATGATTTGAATTTTACGGTATTGATCACTCACACTCTGCAGAGTATTTTCAGTAATATTGTTCAGTTTGCTGGAGGCATCTGCAAGATTGAAGCTGGCACTGGAGACATCACTCAATATACTTTGAAATTCCTTTAATAAGCTATTAATAACCTGTGATGTGAGGCCAAATTCATCTTTGGAATTAACCTGAATTCTCTGGGTTAGATCTTTGTCCTGTTCGATAATATAAATGGTTTTTCTAAATTCGCTGAGAGGGGTAACAACCACTTTGCGAAATATTAAAAAGGCCAGCAGTAGGGCAATAACAAAAATCACAACGTTGATTAAGATGCCGGTCCACAGGGCAGATTGAATATCCTGCTGTTCTTTTTGTATGGAATAGGTGATCCGTATGGCACCTATAATGGTACCCTCAGGAACCTGATGGCATAACAGGCAGTTGACACCATTATAATCCTTAGTGGCTTTAAGTGGTTTCAGATAAAACAATACCGGCTTATTATCCTGTTGTCCCCACTCGATGACCTGTTCACCCTGCATAACACGTTCATCCAGCCGGTTCTGTATTTTATACTCGGGATTATCACTGACGCCGGGTAAATGACCTTTGCCATGTAAAACTCGTAATTCCAGTACGGCTGGATTTTGTAATATTTTGTCTTTGAGGATTTTTTTATTGCTAATAGTTCCGGTCAGCATCATAGTGTTGAGGCTGTCAAAGAAATTAGTGGCAGTGCTTTGAATCTGTTTGATAGTATCCTGATGAATTTGTTCAGACAGGTGATTACTGAAAAACCAGTTGGATACGGCCATAGCAAAAAGAAAAATTACTGCCAGGGGCAGAATAACTTTGATGCCAACAGAATATCGGATGTTATTTTTTTTCATAATAAATTACTAAAAGAGTTTGCCCAGCACCTCGTAAGGCCTCGTCCTTAGGGTCGAGAATAGCAGAGGATTTCCAAAAAGCTTCGTTTTTTAAGACGAGGTGCCGGATTTACAGGCTAATTAATAATCTTATCGGCATTTATAAATAAAACTGAAGTTTTATAATAAATATCAGCGATAGATTGCAACAGAACTCATAAAAGCATACATTGAATGCTAATATAAAATGCGATAACTTAAGTATAGAAGTAGTGGGGAATATATGAAAGTTCTGGCCGGTGATATTGGCGGCACTAAAACCAGTCTGGGTATCTTTGAAGTAAAAAGTGACAACAATAACTGTCAGGTCACGGCTATTTTTGAGCAGACTCTGCCCAGTCGTAATTACGGTTCTCTGTCAGAAATTATTCAGCAGTTTCTCAGAGAGGCTGAACAACAGAAATTGTCATGTACACTAACTCACGTCTGTTTTGGCGTGGCTGGTCCCATCCGGGATAATCGTTGTCAGGTGACTAATCTTCCCTGGCTGATTGACAGCAGGCAACTGGCTGCAGAATTTGGCTGGGATAAGGTAGCCTTGCTCAATGATTTAGAGGCCAATGCCTGGGGAATTTCGGCTTTGGGAATGGATGATTTTGTGGTTTTGAATGAAGGTGAGGCACAGCTGGGTAATGCATCGATTATTGCTGCCGGTACCGGGCTGGGTGAAGCCGGTCTGTTCTGGGATGGCCGGAAATTTATCCCATTTGCATCAGAAGGCGGTCATTCTGATTTTAGTCCAATGAACGAAAAAGAATATCGACTGGCTGATTTTTTATATAAAAAATATCCGCAGCATGTCAGCTGGGAACGGCTGGTTTCCGGTATGGGACTAGAGAATATCTACCAGTTTTTATGTCATGAAAGTGCTGTTCAGCCGCCGCAATGGCTGGCTGAAGCAATGCAGGAAGGCGATGCGGCGGCAGAAATATCAAAGGCGGCCATGCAGGCCAGAGACCCTGTTTGTGAACAGGCTCTTGACTGGTTTGTGTATTTTTTCGGTGTGGAAGCAGGGAACCAGGCATTAAAGATAATGTCATATGGCGGAGTTTTTCTGGGCGGCGGTATTGCACCAAAAATAATAAAAAAGTTACAATCAGGGGATTTTCTCAGGGGCTTTAATGGTAAAGGTCGTATGGGAGATATATTAGCAGCCATGCCGGTTAAAGTTATTATGAATGATAAAACTGCATTATACGGTCCGGCTATTTATGCCGCAGGGCCACTTAACCAGAAGTAATTACCAGGAACAGAGACAATATGAGCGATAATATTCGCTGGCATTATTACAGCAGCGCAGAAGAAATTGCCCAGATGGCAGTACATCAAATTTTATTAAAAGCTCAGGAGGCCATATCCCATCAAGGTATTTTTACCCTGGTACTGGCTGGAGGAACCACGCCAAAACGTATTTATGAACTACTGGCAGAGCACGATCAACAATGGCAACAATGGCATTTGTTTATCGGTGATGAACGTTGTCTGGAGGAGAATGATCCGCAGCGCAACAGCTTAATGGTGCAGCAGACCTGGCTGAACCGGGTGAATTTCCCCGCGGAAAATTTTCATCCCATACCGGCAGAACTTGGGCCAGAACAGGCCGCATTGCAGTATGCAGAGCAGATCCATGATTACCTGCCTTTTAATATGACTTTACTGGGTATGGGTGAAGACGGTCATACCGCCAGCCTTTTCCCCGGTCATCAAAATAATGCCGATGAACTGACCCATGCCGTTTATAATTCCCCCAAACCCCCGTCGAAACGTGTCAGCCTCAGTCAAAAGGCACTGGCACAAAGTGAACAGATAATGATCCTGGTGACCGGCAGCAGTAAAAAAACCGCCGTTAAACAATGGCTGGAAGGTGTACCCTTACCTATTGCACAGGTCAGAGCTATTAACGGAGTAGACATAATGATTGACCCCGAAGCCAGACCCTGAACTAATTTTCTTACGACTTACGACTTACGACTTATTTATATGGATATATCCGAAATCATCGACCCCCTAAATAAAGCCCAGCGTCAGGCGGTCTGTTCCGAGGCTCAGAATACCCTGGTGCTGGCGGGTGCCGGCAGTGGTAAAACACGGGTGCTGGTACATCGTATTGCCTGGCTGGTGCAGGTGGAAAATGTCTCACCCTATAGTATTCTGGCAGTAACCTTTACCAATAAAGCCGCAGGTGAAATGCGTTTTCGGATTGAAAACCTGCTTAAAACCCCGGTGCGTAATATGTGGGTAGGCACTTTTCATGGTCTGGCTCATCGTTTATTACGGGTACACTGGCAGGACGCCGGGCTGGTTGAAAATTTTCAGATCATTGATAGTGATGATCAATTGCGTCTTATTAAACGCATTATGAAAGAACTGGGAATTGATGATAAGCAGAACCCACCCAGAGAAGTTCAATGGTTTATTAATGAGTCCAAAGATAACGGCCTGCGTGCGGAGCAGATTAATGTCCGTGAACTGCATAACAGGGAATATATGCTGGAAGTGTACCAGCAATATGAGGCACTCTGTCAGCGCACCGGGCTGGTGGATTTTGCAGAACTATTACTCCGGGCACATGAATTATGGCTTAAACAGCCACACCTGCTGAAACATTATCAACAGCGTTTCAGTCATATTCTGGTGGATGAGTTTCAGGATACCAATACTATTCAATATGCCTGGCTGAAAGTGCTTAGTGCTAATAACCTGCCTCAGACACATATTAGTACTTTTGTTGTAGGTGATGATGACCAGTCAATATATGGCTGGCGGGGCGCCAAAATAGAACATATCCGTGAATTTGAACAGGATTTTAAAGCCGCCAGCAGCGAAACGATCCGCCTGGAACAGAATTATCGTTCTACGGGTAATATTCTTGATGCGGCCAATGCCGTTATTGCCAATAATAGCGAACGTCTTGGAAAGGAGCTCTGGACCGAAGACAGCGCAGGGGAACTGCTGCAGGTCTATCAGGCCTTTAATGAAATTGATGAAGCTGCTTATGTGGCCGGGCAAATTGAAAAATGGGTGGAAAAAGGGGGTAAGCGCAGTGAAATTGCTATTTTATACCGCTCTAATGCCCAGTCCCAGCCGCATGAATATGAACTGGTAAAACGGGCTATACCGTATCGGGTTTATGGCGGTCTGCGCTTTTATGAACGTGCTGAAATCAAGGATGCGCTGGCTTATTTACGGCTGGTAGCCAACCGTCAGGATGATGCGGCTCTGGAGCGTATTATCAATGTACCTACGCGAGGAATCGGACAACGTACGGTTGATATAATCCGTATGGCGGCCAGAGAAACACAGCAGCATCTGTGGCAGAGTGCACAAACCTTAATTGCCGAACAACGGCTTACGGCCAGAGCGGCCGGTTCGGTGCAGAAGTTTGTGGATCTCATTGATGAAATGTCTGTACTTGTGACGGATAACAGCATGAGCCTGTCTGAACAGATAACGCATATTGTTGAAGCATCTCTGCTTAAAGAGTTTCATGGTAAGGAAAACAGCGAACGGGCACAGGCAAAAGTAGAAAACCTGGAGGAACTGGTCAATGCCGCCAAACGCTTTGATGATGAAGGTGATCCCTTACTGGATGCGGTCAAAGAAAGTAATGAACTGATGCCAGAAACACTTGGTATGTCCCCACTGGCAGAGTTTCTGGCGCATGCGGCCCTGGAAGCGGGAGAAGGTCAGGCAGATGAATGGGAGGACTGTGTCCAGCTTATGAGTCTGCATAGTGCCAAGGGGCTGGAATTTGAACTGGTATTTTTAACCGGTCTGGAACAGGGCCTGTTTCCGCATAAAAATGCCCTGCAGGATTTTAGCGGTGGACGCCTGGAAGAAGAACGCCGACTTTGTTATGTCGGCATTACCCGGGCACGTCAGCAATTACACCTGACCCATGCCGAGAGTCGTACCATTTATGGTAGAAACGAACGGGCATATCCTTCGCAGTTTTTAACAGAAATACCCGCGGATCTGATCCGTCAGGTCAGAGCGGTGAGTCAAAGCCCGGCTTTTTCAGTTTCCAGCAGCCATTATAATAATGAAGCATCGGAAGATGGCATTAGCATAGGGCAAAGAGTGAGCCATAAGAAATTTGGTGAAGGGACGGTAATAGATATCGAAGGGACGGGAGCCAGAGCCAGAGTGCAGGTTAATTTTGATTATGAAGGCAGCCGCTGGTTAATGCTTAATATTGCCAAACTTGTATAGGATAATAAGGAATAAATATGAAAAGACGTGATTTTATCAAGGGAGTCGGAGTCGGTTCAGTGGCCACTGCCGGTATGGTCGGTGGTATTCAAAATGCTGCTGCGGCCAAAACCATTAAATGGAAAATGGTAACTTCCTGGCCAAAGAATTTTCCCGGTCTGGGTACTGGTGCAAATTTTCTGGCCAAGACCATTAATGATATGAGCGGCGGGCGGCTTAAGGTAAAAGTTTATGGTGCCAATGAAATTGTTCCTGCACTGGAAGTTTTTGATGCGGTATCCAGAGGGACTGCACAAATGGGACATAGTGGTGCCTATTACTGGAAAGGCAAACATCCAGCTACTCAGTTTTTTACTTCCGTGCCTTTTGGTCTTACTGCACAGGAGATGAATGCCTGGTTATACTATGGCGGCGGTATGCAGTTATGGGAAGAACTGTATGACCAGTTTAATCTTATTCCTAATGCAGCTGGTAATACTGGTGTGCAGATGGGCGGCTGGTTTAATAAGGAGATTAATAGCGTTGAAGATCTTAAGGGTCTTAAAATGCGTATTCCCGGCATGGGCGGCGAAGTACTTAAACGAGCGGGAGGGACACCGGTCACTTTACCCGGTGGTGAAATATATACCTCCATGCAGTCCGGTGCTATTGATGCTACAGAATGGGTTGGACCCTATAATGATATGGCCTTTGGCTTATACAAGGTGGCTAAATTTTATTATAGTCCCGGCTGGCATGAACCGGGTTCAACTATGGAAGCCATGATTAATAAAGACGCTTTTAATAAGCTGCCAGAAGAGTTGCAGGTGATAGTCCGTGCTGCCTGTAAAGTCGCAAATCAGGACATGCTGGCAGACTATACCGCCCGTAATAATCAGGCGCTGCAAACACTGGTTAACAGGCATAAGGTTCAACTGCGTCAGTTTCCCGATGATGTGCTTAAAAAGCTGAACAGTCTTGCTCAGGAAGTAGTGGCTGATGTGGGTAAGCATGATAAGCTGTCTGAAAAGATCTACCAGTCATTTACTGCCTTTAAAAATAGTGTTATTCAGTGGAGTGCCGTCAGTGAACAGGCCTATATGAAAGCTCGAGAGCTGGGCTGAAGTCATTTTATGCTCTCCCATTTTGCAAGGGTAACTGATTTTTCCAGGTTAAACTATTGCTTTCTGGTATTTTCCAGAATGCCGTATTGCAGTTGATTTAATTTATCCAGTACCTCTGTACGAATGGCGAGCATTTCCGGGATATAGCTGATAGCTTCATCCTGTCTGCCTTCGGCTCTTAATTTGAGCATTTTCTGACCCAGTTCATGGGCTCTTCTATGAGGTTCTTCCAGCTCGGAATAAATTTTCAGATGGCCGTATTTCTCTTTACCGGAACCATAATACCATTTACCCAGACGGCAATTTGTGTGCGATTGCAGCTCAAAATCTTGCCATTCATCGTCAGACTGTTTAACGGATTTAATAATACTATTAATACCGGCAAAGTGATCACTATGGGCAATCAGTAAAGGAAAATCACTAAGATCCCAGGGTGTTTCTGACCATAAAATCCAGTTAGGATCAGGAGACCAGCCAGTGGCCCAGGATAACACCTCTGCAGCGGGCAATGGTCTGGAAATACCATAACCCTGAGCAATATCACAGCCCAGTCGTAACAGCATAACACCATGTTCTCTGGTTTCGACCCCCTCGGCGATGACCTGCCGGTTAAAAATTTTTGCCAGACTGATAATACCTTCTACAATAGCACGATCGCCTTCATCTTCGAGCATATCGAGAATAAAGGATTTATCAATTTTAAGCTGGTTGGCCGGTAGCTGTTTTAAATAGGAAAGGGAAGCGTAGCCGGTACCAAAATCATCCAGTGCGGTAGTGATATTTCGTTTGTGACAGGCACGAATAATTTCACTGACTTTAGTGGTGTCCTGCAGCGCAGCGGATTCAAGTACTTCTATTTCAATATGGGAAGCAGGTACATCTGGATGTAAAGCCAGCAACTGATCCAGCTTATTAATAAAATTCTGGTCCTGAAACTGTTTCGGGGCAATATTTATGGAAACGTGATAATTAAAACCGGCGGAAAACCATTTTTCCAGCTGTTCAAGAGCCTGGTTAAAAACCCAGTCACCAATTTGAATAATCAACTCACTGTCTTCACATAAAGGAATAAATTTGTCCGGATATATCAGGCCTTTTTCAGGACAATTCCAGCGTATAAGTGCTTCAAAGCCATAAATTTCTCCACTGCGAAGATTGACTTTTGGCTGATAAACAAGAAATAGTTCATTATTATTTAATGCATATTCCAGTCTTTGGCGCTGGTTTTCAAGACGGGTAGAGATCTGGTCGGATTGCACATCAAAAAAATGATATTGATTCCGCCCATGCTGTTTGGCAATATACATTGCCTGATCCGCATGGCGCAGCAAAGTATCTGCATCAGAATTATCATCAGGAAATAAGGAAACGCCGATACTGGCACTGAGGACTACATTAGCACTGCCTACTGGAATAGGCTGGGCAATAGTATTCATTACCCGATTGAGTGCATGTATAATTTCATCACGTTCATGAAACGAATGTAACGTAATAACAAATTCATCTCCTCCCAGACGAGCAACCATATCATCAATGCGAATAATCTCCAGCAGTCTCTGGGCAATGACTTTAAGCACCTTATCACCCTGATCATGTCCATATTGATCATTAACGGGTTTAAAACCATCCAGATCAATAAAAAAGAGAGTAAGCAGGGTGTTGTTTTTTTCTGCTTCTTTAAGAGAGGTTTCCAGCTTGTCTTTAAGCGACAGACGATTAGGCAGTCGAGTGAGACTGTCATGAGTGGCCTGCCAGGATAACGCTTTATTGAGTTTATGTGTATCACTGGTGTCATGAAACACAATAATAGTACCCGTTACCTGATCATCTAAATCATGGATAGGTGCAATGGTATAGGCAATGGGGATCTGTTCTCCTCCGCGTTGCTGTAGGAAGATATTATGTTTACCCTTAACTACCTGTTCCTGTTTTATGGCCTCGGTTACGGGGTCGGGCAATAAATAATTATCTTCATTGAACAGTTTAAATGCGGTATTAATGCTCAGATCCGGTTGATCGGTCAGATTGTAATTGGTTAACCGAGCAGCAGATTTGTTCATATAATCAATCTGTCCATCATAATTGGTGGTAATTACAGCATCGCCAATAGAGGTAAATGTGGTTTGAATTTTGGCGATTTCGGATTTGATACGAGCATTGGATTGTTCGATATGTCTGGAGGTATTGAGAACCCGTAATAAGACATAGCTGAGATAAAAGAAGATAATAAAAAGAATAAGCAGCATTAGCCATTGCTGTTCATTGAAGTGGGCACTTAGTAACTGACTGGTATCCTGGGCGCGATTTTCCAGTTGGCTGATTATCTGTAAAATCTGCTTCTGGCGATTCGCTTCACTGATGCCCAGGATTTTGGCCTGATTCAGACTGAGTTGAATTAAATTGGAAATTTTCTGATGGGTCTGTTTATCCAGAAAGCCGCTTTTATCATTGATCATAAAAAAAGTAATGGATGATAAAATAAGGGCAATAGTGATAACAATCAGACGCCGTTTATATCGATTCACAGATTAAACCCACAATTTTTCTTCTCAGTCTTGAATTACAATTAATTAGTATCAGATAAATACCAAACCACACTTAAGAATCATTCTAAAGAGATCTTCTAAAAGGTTGTTTATTATATACATTTATAGGCTGAAAATATAAGAATTTCCAATAAATGCGACAAAGAATAAAAACAGGATCAGAATATATAAAAAAAGAGGTTTTTTTTATAAAAAAGGAGTATAATGCGCACTCCCATCTAAACACGGATATGCCCAGGTGGTGAAATTGGTAGACACGCTAGCTTCAGGTGCTAGTGATCGCAAGGTCGTGGAGGTTCAAGTCCTCTCCTGGGCACCATATTTGTAATACTTCCAATGTTTTATTCAATTTATCTCTTTTAGCACTTACTATGCCATAGTTACAATTTTTTTAGCATTTTATAATCATCCATAATAAACCCATTGCCAATATCCTTGATAACTGCCCCCTGATTAACAAAGCCCATTGTCTGGTAAGCCTGAAGGGAATCAAAATTATATTTATTAATGGTGAGTGAGATTTTATGAGTATTGTTTTCAAGTGCTGTATGTTCAAGAAATTCTATGACCAGTTTACCGTAACCCCGATTGCGCTGTTCACAGATAATATAAAATTTGCTTAAAAATAATTGTCCGTTATTGAGGATATAACTGAAATAACCAATAGGCTTTTGACCTGCCATTAATAAAAAATACTCAAAGCCCTCATTTGTCTGTTGGGTAATAGCATCGAGAGATTGAAATTTTTCCAGCATATACTCAACCTGAGCCCGGCCGATAATGGGCGTAAAATATTCATGCCAGATCTGGTTTGCCAGTGTGACTACGGTGTTGAACTGCTCGGGACGAGTCAGTTTTGTTATAATTAATTTCATAATTAAGAAAGCGTCAGGCAGATCTTAATTTATTAAATAAGGTAAACAGTGCAAGGCTGATGGCTCCGGCGGTCAGTCCCAGCAGCATATTAAACAGCAGGGTTGTAACAGGAACCATAATTGTGCCGATAGTGGGGATAGTATTCAGCCATAATTCCAGATTATGTTCCTGAGTGAGCAGGTAGGGCAGGCCATGTGCGAGAATACCGCCGCCCACCAGAAACATGGCGGCAGTACCGGCAATAGACAGGGTTTTCATGAGCAGGGGCGCAAAAGCGAGTAAGGCTCGACCCAGAGCTCGTTTGAGCTGGCCAGCCAGCTGCTTGCTATGGTCTTTGATTAGATAAAATCCAGCGTCATCCAGTTTGACAATGCCGGCAACCAGGCCATAAACACCTATTGTCATTATAATGGCTATGGCTGATACGACTGAAACCTGAGTGATAAATTCGGAATCCTTTACGGTGCCCAGAGCAATAACAACAATTTCTGCTGATAAAATAAAGTCAGTGCGAATGGCGCCGACAATTTTTTTTTGTTCAAAGGCAAGCAGATCTATGTTTGGATTGTGCAGGGCGCTAACAATATCATCCTGTGAACCGGTTTTAGCTTTTGTACGCCGCAGGCTGTGCAGAATTTTTTCAAACCCTTCATAACAGAGGTATAGTCCACCGAGCATTAATATGGGCGTGATCAGCCAGGGAATAATCGCACTGATTAATAGTGCCGCAGGCACCAGTATCAATTTATTTTTAAAGGAACCTTTGGCAACAGCCCAGACCACCGGGAGCTCTCTGGCAGCACGAACTCCCGAAACCTGTTGAGCATTGAGAGCCAGATCATCCCCTAAAACGCCGACAGTTTTTTTGGCTGCTATTTTTGACATCAGAGCGATATCATCCAGTACCGTGGTAATATCGTCCAGTAGAGCTAAAAGGCTTGAGCCTGTCATCTTGATTCCTCTTTAATTAGTGTCCATCCGGAAATTGCCTTCCTGGCAATTGTCCGGAAGGTAAAAGAAAAAGTGTGATTTTTCTTTTACTCCATTTTCAACGACTTACGGTCGTCAAAAATGAGCGGCACATCCCTGTACCGCCAGTGTGCATCAATAAATGG
>JALVAL010000147.1 GCA_027011205.1 Gammaproteobacteria bacterium | reverse complement strand
CCGTTTAAGTGTGGTGGTGCAGGTAACTGAACAGGGGGAAAGATTCGGCTGTTCTGATAAAGGCAGGGGTCGGTCTGTTCAGGTTGAATTTGTATCTGCCAATCCTACCGGCCCTCTGCATGTGGGTCATGGCCGTGGTGCGGCCTATGGTGCCACTCTGGCCAATTTACTGCAAGCTATCGGTTATACGGTGCATCGTGAATACTATGTCAATGATGCCGGGCGGCAGATGGATATTCTGGCAACTTCTGTGTGGCTGCGTTATCTGGAACAGTATCAGCTTGAGATTGTATTTCCTGCTAACGGCTATAAAGGCGATTATATTCGAGATATAGTGGCGGAAATTATCCGTGAACATGGTGACAGCTATTTAGCAGAAGCTCAGGATGTGATGTCTGACTTACCTGCCGATGAACCGGCCGGCGGTGACAAGGAAGTTCATATTGATGCTCTGATTCAGAAAGCCAAAACCCTGCTGGGCGATAATCGTTATCGTTATGTGTTTGAACTGGCTTTAAATTCTATTCTGGATGATATTCGAGAAGATTTGCAGGAATTCGGTGTTTTTTATGAGGAGTGGTTTTCCGAACGTTCTTTAATGGATAAAGGACTGGTTAATAAAGGCATAGAACGCCTGCGTGAAAATGACCGGGTGTATGAAAAAGGCGGGGCCTTATGGTTCCGTTCTACAGATTTTGGTGATGATAAGGATAGGGTCGTCCAGAGAGATAATGGCCAGACCACTTATTTTGCTTCGGACATTGCCTATCATATGGACAAATTCGACCGGGGTTATGATCAGGTCATTGATGTCTGGGGTGCGGATCACCATGGCTATGTACCACGGGTCAAAGCGGCTTTACAGGCACTGGAGTATAATCCGGACGCACTGGATGTGTTACTGGTGCAGTTTGCCAATTTATACCGCAGCGGTGAAAAGGTGCAGATGTCTACCCGCAGCGGCTCTTTTGTCACCTTGCGTGAATTACGCGAAGAGGTCGGCAGTGATGCTGCGCGTTTCTTTTATGTGATGCGTAAATGTGAGCAGCATCTGGATTTTGATCTGGATCTGGCTAAATCGAAAAGTTCAGAAAATCCGGTGTATTATATTCAATACGCCCATGCCCGTATCTGCAGTGTCTTCAGACAGCTGGCCGATAAGGGACTGAACTTTGGGCAGCATAACGGGCTAGAAAATCTGGCGTTATTAGTGGAAGCTCATGAAGATGATATTCTGCAGCAGCTGGCTAAATATCCGGAAGTGGTATTCACTTCTGCCAGTCAGCATGAACCGCATCTAATCGCCCATTACCTGCGTGAGCTGGCCAATTGCCTGCATACTTATTATAACGCGCATCAGTTTATTGTAGACAATGAAGACTTAAGAGATGCCCGCCTGGTTCTGGTGGCGGCAACCCGTCAGGTATTAAAAAATGGTCTGGCTTTATTAGGTGTTTCTGCGCCTCAGGAGATGTAATAAATGGCAGCCAAAAAGAAACGAGCCAGAAAAAAAACCGGCGCAACCCGTCATACAGAGAAAAAAAACTCGCTTCTGTCATGGGTGATTATGGCTACCCTGCTGGCCGGCTTTGTGGCTTTTTTAATACACCTGGATCAGCTTCCTGAGCAGCAGGATAATAGCCAATCTGCTGATACAGGAAGCACCCATAAGGCGGCTAAAAACAGCAAACAACAGGCAAAACCTAAAACCCCGCAGTTTGATTTTTATACCGTTCTGCCGGATCGGGAAGTTGATGTGGTTGAGCCTCAAAGTAATAGACATACTTCAAAACCCGGAGTAAGCAGCTCAAAAAAGGCACCAGTACATAAAACTACAAGCAAGCCAGCCAGCAATATAAAGCCACCTTCAAAGCAGTTGTATCAATTACAGGTTGGGGCTTTTAAAGAGCTTAATAAAGCGGATGCCATGAAAGCCAGACTGGCTTTTCTAGGCGTGGAATCCAATATACAGGTCATTCGGAATAATAATCAGCCAATGTATCGTGTGCGTGTTGGCCCCAGTACCGACAACCGGAAAATGGAACACATTAAGGCGCAGTTGAAAGCACAGAATATTAATACTTTTATGCAAAAATTATAGGAACTGTATGTATCAAACTTATCATAATGCTGAACGCTATGTTTTATGATGATTGAAATTATCAGCTTTATGCTAATCGGTGCTTTTACCGGTGTCGCTGCCGGCCTGTTGGGTATTGGAGGCGGGCTGATTATTGTGCCTTTCAGTTTAATGGTGTTTGGTTTTTTAAGTGCTCGACAGGGCCTGCAGATCCCCTATGAATTACAGGCGCATGTGGCCATTGCAACCTCTCTGGCAACTATTATTTTTACGGCTGTATCGGCTATTTATTCTCAGCATAAGAAGCAGGCTATTGACTGGGCTGTATTCTGGCAGCTGGTTCCAGGTATCCTGGTTGGTGCCTTTATGGGGGCCTGGCTGGCGACCTATATTCCTCGAACTCCATTATTACTGCTGTTTGCAGGCTTTTTAATTCTGGTAAGTGTAAAAATGTGGTCAGGCTGGTCTCCCCGTCATAAAGCGCAGTTACCGTCATTTTCTATACTCAGTCTGGCAGCATTGCTGATTGGTATGGTCTCTTCTCTGGTGGGTATCGGTGGCGGCACAATGACCGTCCCTTTTCTAAGCCGTAGTAAAATAGCTATTCAAAATGCGGTAGCTATTTCCAGTGCCCTGGGCTTGCCCATTGCGGTATTTGGAACACTGGGATTTTACTGGCGCAGTCTGGAAAACAATCTGGATAGCATTATTACTGAGCCAGGCATGTTGGGATATATTTATTTGCCGGCTTTTTTTGCTATTATCAGCATGTCTATGCTGACGGCTCCTGTCGGAGTTTACTGGTCACACCGTTTATCCAAACGGGCTTTAAGTCGTTTTTTTTCGGTACTGCTGATCATTCTTGCGGTTAAATTTATTTATGGGCTTATGAACGGATGAGTGATGTTAAATGGGCGGGAATTTGCCCTGTTTGCGGTAAACTCAATCATTGTGAAATGCTGTCCGTGGAGTCAGGTAAAGTCAAAAACTGCTGGTGTTTTTCAATGCCCGAAGCACTGGATAAGTCTATTCAGTCAAACCTGGCACACGATAATAAGCAATGTATCTGTAGAAGTTGCTGGGAAAAAACGGTTTCTAAGTGATGAGAATATTCTGGGAGCATGGGTATTTTGCCCGCATTAATATTAAGGTGTTTTATAGGATGCGGGCAAAGTGCCCGCACTCTCGGGGTCAGGTATAATGTTTTGTTTATTGCGTAATCGGGGTCAGTTTAATTTCCACCCGCCGGTTCTGAGAACGGCCGTAGGCGGTATCATTGGAGGCAATAGGGTAGTCTTCACCCATGCCTTTGGTCATAATACGCTGCGGCAGAACATTGCGGGTTTCCAGATAGCTTGCCACGGCATCTGCTCGCTGCTGGGACAGTTTTAAATTATAGGCAGAATTGCCTACACTGTCAGTGTGACCATAAACATCTACATAGGTCTTTTCGTATTCATTAAAAACCCTGGCAACTGAGTTTAATACCGGATAAAAATTAGCAGAAATAGCACTGGAGGCGGTCTTAAAGGTGATATTGCCGGGCATATTTAAAATAATGGAATCACCCTGTCGGGTGACACTGACGCCGGTGGCTTCCAGTTCCTGGCGTAGTTTGGCTTCCTGAGTATCCATATAATAACCAATACCGCCTCCGGCCAGTGCACCAATGCCTGCGCCAATTAATGTGGCTTTACGGCTGTCACCGGCAAGTACGCCCAGAACAGCACCACTGACTGCGCCAATGGCAGTACCTTTGGCTGCATTGCTGGTTTTTTCCTGCCGGGTATATGGGTCAATCGTGGTACAGGCATTTAAAATCAGGCTGGCAATCAGTAAGCTGCTGCCAGTCAGGATGATTCGGCTTGTGCGTGAAGAAAACATTGGTTTTATATTCATAAATTTATTTATTCCATGTTTAATGGTTGGAAAGTAGTGAGAATTTGCTATTCCTGTTCTTTCGCAGGAGGACTGCACCAGTAACTGATATCTTTTTCTGCCTGAACAAAGGCTTGTTTGGCTTCCTCTTTCGTCAGACGGATTTTCTGCTGTTTTTCATCATCAAAACGATATAGAAAGGGTGCTTTTTTATATTTTGCCAGAGTGTCTTTGGAGTCCTGACATAATTTAGCTCGTTCATCATTTTGTTGAGGATCTTTGAGTTGATGATCCTGCTGCTTTTGTTTATGGAAAATTTTACTGCCCAGATGCATTTTCTGGGCATTTTTATCGCCTGGACGAGCGGCATAATGTACCCGGCCTTCCTTATCAACCCATTTATAAATTTCAGTGGTTTTTTCAGCCAGGGCAGTATTAAAGAACAGACCTGACAGGATCACTAGAATAATGAATCTGCCTGAACAGATAATCTTTGAATTCATTACAACTCCTTGGAATACACATTAACTAACAGCTATTCCTGTCATTATAGTTACTTTTTCTGGAAACGGCTTGATTTTAATGAATTAACTGAATTGTTTTTGTGGTCCAGGTCCGGATTAGTAAATTTTAAGGCAAAAAAAAGCGCCCCGGAGGACGCTTTTTTCAGTATTACTGTTATGAATTTAGTTATTCATAACAGGATTCACTTATTGGTGAATTCAGGATAAGCTTCCAGACCACATTCTGAAAGGTCAACACCCTGGTATTCTTCCTCTTCACTAACACGAATACCCATGATCATTTTGATAACGGCCCAGGCTATCAGTGAAGTGCCAAATACCCAGCCAAAGATAGTGGCTGCACCAATTAACTGGCCGGAGAAGCTGACATCACCATTGGTCAGAGGCACCAGCATCAGACCGAGGAAGCCGACCACTCCGTGTACAGAAATGGCACCAACCGGATCATCAATTTTCATCTTATCCAGAGTCAGAATACTGAATACTACCAGAACACCACCGGCAGCACCGAATAATGTGGCCAGTAATGGTGTGGGTGTTGAAGGTTCTGCAGTAATAGCAACCAGACCGGCTAAAGCACCGTTTAACAGCATGGTTAAATCAGCCTTGCCGTACAGGATACGGGCAACAATCAGAGCCGCTATTGCACCACCAGCGGCGGCGGCATTAGTGTTCAAAAATACCATAGCAACGGCATTGGCATTGGAGATATCACCCAGTTTCAGAACGGAACCGCCGTTAAAGCCGAACCAGCCCATCCAGAGGATGAAGGTACCTAAGGTAGCTAAAGGCAGGTTAGCACCGGGAATCGCTTTGATTTCACCATGTTTACCGTATTTGCCTTTACGAGCACCCAGTAGTATGACCCCGGCTAAAGCGGCAGAAGCACCTGCCATATGTACGATACCGGAACCAGCAAAGTCAGAGAAACCTAAATCACCCAGGTTATAAAGACCGAAAACATCAGCACTGTTCCAGGTCCATGAACCTTCCATAGGATATATAAAGGCAGTCATGAACACAGCAAATACCAGGAAAGCCCATAATTTCATACGTTCAGCAACAGCACCGGAAACAATTGACATGGCAGTAGCAACAAAGACCACCTGGAAGAAGAAGTCAGCAGCACCGGAGTAAATAGCGCCGCCGGTAAAATCAGCCTGCTCAGCAAAAGACTTTAAAGTTTCGTCAACATAGCCATCTCCGACGACCAGATTAGTCAGAAACATACTGCCACCATACATAATATCATAACCAATAACCAGGTACATGATGCAGGAAATTGCATACAAAGCTACGTTTTTGGTCAGAATTTCTGCGGTATTTTTAGTACGAACCAGACCAGCCTCCAGCATTGAAAAACCGGCGGCCATCCACATAACCAGTGCACCACACATTAAAAAGTAAAATGTGTCCATTGCATACTGTAAATGATAAATATTATTTTCCACGAGTAGGATCTCCTATCAAAGCCTGTTTACAGGGCTTCTTTGCCAGATTCAGAAGTACGAATACGAATAGTCTGCTCAACCGTGGAGACGAAGATTTTACCGTCGCCGATTTTACCAGTATGGGCTGCACTGCGGATTGCTTCGATGACCTGATCGAGTACTTCAGAGGCCACAGCAATTTCGATTTTTACTTTGGGTAGAAAATCAACGACGTATTCTGCACCACGATAAAGTTCGGTATGACCTTTTTGACGACCAAAGCCTTTGACCTCAGTAACGGTCATGCCATGGATTCCAATATCAGAGAGTGCTTCACGCACATCATCCAGTTTAAAGGGTTTTAGAATAGCTGTAACGAGCTTCATTAGTTTTACTCCAGGATTTATTAATAGTTTAAGTGTGTCAGTTTGTGGTTTGATTGATAATGGGTAAAGCAGATACTGTGCCAAAGTTAAATATATTAAAAATTACAAATAGTTATGTGCTTTTTAAAGGGCTGGTATGAACAGAATTGCACCGAAAAAGAAAAAAACCAAGGGCTGCACAAATTTGGTGCGATATAATGGTGCGTTAAGGACCCGGGCTTATCTGCCAATCTTAAAGCTAAATAAATCTAAAAAGATCCGAAGGCTTATGCCTGCCAACTCTACTTTCGGTAAAAATTGACCCCCAAATAAAAAGCGGGCACCTCAGGTGCCCGCTTTTAGCATTACTATTACCATCTTATACTCTATTATAGAGTATAAGCACGTTCATCATGCTGGGAAATGTCCAGTCCCTCGGTTTCTGCTTCTTCACTGACTCTTATACCAATGACCATATCCAGAACCTTAAGGATAATAAAAGTCATTACCAGGGTATAGACCAGTGTGGCTGAAACACCAAAGATCTGAACACCGACCTGTGAACCAATACTGCTTATGCCATCAGCAAAACCGGCACCTCCCAGACTGGGTGCACAGAATACACCTGTGAGTATGGCACCGATAATTCCGCCTACGCCATGCACACCAAAAGCATCCAGTGAATCATCATAGCCAAGCATTGGTTTCAGCTTGACGGCTGCAATGAAACAGCCAAAGCCTGCTGCAGCACCGATGGCCAGAGCACCCATGGGTCCTGCTGAGCCTGATGCTGGGGTAATAGCGACCAGACCGGCAACGGCACCGGAAGCAATACCCAGAACACTGGGCTTGCCATGCATCATCCACTCGGAAAGCATCCAGACAACCGCAGCGGTTGCGGTCGCAATTTGGGTGACAGCCATTGCCATACCTGCAGTACCGTCAGCAGCTAATTCACTGCCCGCGTTAAAGCCGAACCAGCCAACCCATAACATACCAGCACCAACAACGGTTAGAATCAGATTATGCGGAGGCATAGCTGTTCTTGGAAAACCTTTACGCTTGCCTATGACCAGTGTTGCAACCAGTCCGGCAATACCGGCATTAATGTGTACTACTGTACCGCCGGCAAAGTCAAGTATACCTTTACTGCCTAACCAGCCACCATCGCCCCATACCCAGTGAGCAATCGGTGCATACACAATGATCAGCCAGATGGAAGAAAACAATATCATGGCAGAAAACTTCATGCGCTCAGCAAATGCACCTACAATCAATGCCGGTGTAATAATAGCGAAGGTCATCTGGAATGTCATAAAAACGGTTTCTGGAATGGTTCCACTTAGGGAATCGACACCAACACCGGCAAGGAACATCTTGCTCAGCCCGCCCCAGTAAGCACCTTCGCCACCAAAGGCAATGCTATAACCCACTACAACCCATAATATGGTTACCACCGAAGTAATTGCAAAGCATTGCATCATCACTGACAGACCATTTTTTGCACGAACCATCCCTGCATAAAATAATGACAGACCGGGAATAGTCATAAATAAAACCAGAGCGGTTGATGTTAACATCCATGCCGTGTCGCCACTGCTTAGTTTATCTTCCGCATGAGCCAATGATGGCAAAATAGCCATCATACCCAACAGGGCAGTTGGCAAATTGAATAATCTACGAATACTCATTTTTTTCTTTTCTCCTAAAAGATTACAGCGCTTCAGCGCCAGTTTCACCGGTGCGAATACGCACAACTTCTTCGATGTTGAAAACAAAAATTTTGCCATCACCAATTTTATCAGTGTGTGCGGCATTACAAATGGCTTCGATGACCTGATCAAGTACATCAGAGGCCACAGCAATTTCAATTTTTACTTTGGGCAGAAAATCAACAACATATTCAGCACCACGATATAATTCGGTATGACCTTTTTGGCGACCAAAGCCTTTGACTTCAGTGACGGTCATGCCATGGATTCCAATATCAGAGAGTGCTTCTCGCACATCATCCAATTTAAAGGGTTTAACAATAGCTGTAACGAGCTTCATTGGTTTACTCCACTTATTTTGTATTGTATGTATATAAAAATGGGTTATTCACTGGTAATACCAGTTATAGTTCTTTTTAGTTGGATGAGAAGATTTAAGCAGTTTTCATGCCAGTGAAAAAAACAACGAATATTCAAATGTTTAAGAATAATTACTCAGGTTTTACAGTGCTGATGCGCACCAAAATGGAAAAAAAATACAAGATGCACAATGTTGGTGCGCCAAGCTGGTGCGTGTGTTGCAGAAAGTTCCTCAATTATTAATAATAGCTAAATACGTGTAGGGAAAGTCGACGATATGCGTCTGGTACATTATAATCAGGACTGGACTACAGGGCTAAATTTTTGTCAACAGGTAATGAGAAGAAATATCATGAAAAAACAGTTTTTTGACGATATCAGTAATAAGATCAGCCAGGCTATACCGCCAGTACCGGGTAATATGCGTACAGAACTTGAACAAACTATACGGGGTATCCTTTATAATGCTTTTGATAAACTGGATCTGGTAACCCGTGAGGATTTCGAGGTTCAGGCTGCAGTATTGCAAAAAACTCGTATTAAGCTGGAACAGATGGAGCAGAAGCTGGCTGAACTTGAACAAAAAATGGATCTGAATTAATTCTACTGGTAGTTAAATAAAGCCGTCAGGATAAAATTTGGTCAAAAACAGGTAATAGATGAAAGATAAACAGCCCCTGGAGCCATGCCTATCATTTTTATTATTACAGGACGCAGCATTGCAATACTCATTGCTGATTAAAAGTGTCATTTTTTCTAGTCTGTTATCTCCTTTTTGCGTCTATTCAGAATCATCAGGGGAAGATGATTATACTAAGTTGAGTCTGCAGGAATTGATGTCACTGGAGATCTTCACTGCTGCTTCCATGCTGCCTACAGAGATGAAGAAAGCCCCGGGAACGGTGTATAGCTTTGATCGAGAAGATTTTCTACGCCTGGGTGTCAGAACCATTGATGATTTACTGGAATATGTACCGGGACTGCAGTTGAATCAGTATAAAAAGCGCCATCGTTCAGTCTGGTCTCGCGGGGTTATCAATCGCTATAATAATAAAATGAAACTGCTGGTGGATGGGGTGCCGATTCAGCATGTTTATTATGGTGATTTTTCTGGTGCTGACAAGCTGCCCATGGACAAAGTGGATAAAGTTGAAGTGATAGTCGGTCCCGCTTCTTCTCTATACGGGGCTAATGCTTTTGCCGGGGTTATTTCGGTAACCACTCGTGCGTTTACAGCAGATGCACAGACCTCTTATATGGAAACCACTCTGGATGTGGGTGATAATAGTAGGGCCGGTGCCAATATTTTTTATAATAGCCAGAAATTGCAGGGTTTTGTCAGTTATCTTGATCAGGATGCACCCTTTAGAAAAAACAGAACCAGTTTTATTGGTGATAAAGTCAGTCAGCCGCTGAATGAAAAGTATAAGAATTTATCCTTTAAGGTTCAGCCGTTAAAAGGTTTGCAATGGTCATTCAATTATCAGTCCAGTGACACTCCCTTTCTTTTTGCTCCCGGACAGTTAAATATTGATACCGATGCCAAAAATTATAATACCTCACTGCATTATGAAACCGGTAACCTGGAGCAGGGAAAATGGGATATTTTGGGATACTACACAGATGATCAGGCTAAAGAAGCAGAATATGAGCAAAATAGCGGGCAACTGGCTTATAAAGAACAGCGAGACGCGCTTTATTATGGCATAAAAGCCACCTGGTTTAAAAAACTGTTTTCGAACCATACTCTGTCTATTGGCACAGAATGGCAGCATGATGAAGCCAAAGATATGGATCGTATACGTTACTGGGATCATAAAACGGGGTTTCTGAATCCTGCAGAATCAGGTTCCTTGCTCACTAATCCAGATGTAAAAAATAATGACTATGCATTATTTGTACAGGATGTCTGGAGCTTGACGCATGAGCTGACCATGACACTGGGCGGCCGTTATGATGAATTTGATGCGTTTGATAATGATGCTAATTTTCGTTTTGCAATGGTATATACCCCAACGGAACAACAGACCTGGAAAATACTCTGGGGTTCCAGTGTCAGAAAGCCTAGCTATCGGGAATATCTGAAAGTTCTGGAAAACACCCCCTTTGTACAGCCGGGACTCGATACGGAACAGATGGAGACCTTTGAACTGGGTTATGCCTATCAATGGGAAAACGCCAATATATCTGTTACTACTTTTTATAATGAGTTTGAAGACTTTATTAAAGAAGCTCCCACACCGGTTGGAGATGAAGAGTATTTTGTCAATGCTCCCTATACCTGGAGAATGCATGGTGTTGAAGTGTTGTCAGAATATCGTCCGTTTTCCAGAGTATATTTAAGAGCAAGTCTTGGCTGGCTTCGGGCAAAGAATCGACAGTATAATGACATTCCCTATATTGCTGAATGGAGTGCTTCTCTATTTGCCGATTACCAGTGGTATCATTCTCATTTTGTAGGTATATCCAGTTTTTATAATAGCAGTAAAGAAGATACTAATGACGCGAGATATCGGAATGATGAGCCGGATAGCTTTGTGAGCGTTAATTTTAATGCCCATGGCGAATTATTTGAACATATCTCCTACCAGATGGGGGTAAAAAATATCAGTAATGAAAAAATATATGATCCTGCCGGTGATTTTTCTGAAGGTTATAATACCCAGCGTAGTAAAAGGGAAGTCTGGGGTAAATTAACCTATCGTTATCAGTTTTAGAGCGTATTCCAGTTGTTGTTGAAATACTCACTCTTTTTGTATCTAAAGCAAAATTTAAGCCTGCAAAAGCCATCTGGAAAGCTCATGTTGGCCGGTGTTTTATTATGCCTGACTTTAAATGCCCATGTAGATCATCGGTCAGAGAATAAGCGGCAGTTAAAAGTTAAAGCGGCATTTATCTTAAACCTGATACGTTTCAGTCAATGGAATTCAATAGATAAAACTCAAAAGAATGCGCCCGTTAATTTATGTCTCTATCAATATAATTTTCTGTATAATAGCCTGGATAGCATTATAG
>JALVAL010000146.1 GCA_027011205.1 Gammaproteobacteria bacterium | reverse complement strand
CTGTTAAGATAAAGCGTATATAAACTCAGGCCAATAGTGCCCAAAAGCAACAGATAGAGAAAGGTTTTTTTTAGCCAGCGCCCCAGTCTGCCGCGGTTATTTTTTTTTCTGGATGATTTCTTTTTTTTTGTTTTTGGCATAAATTAATAGATAACATAAATTAGGGAATTAGGAAATCAGGGGCTGTTACCGCCCTCTATAACGATTTCAGAAAAGATGAATTATTTAGACGTATTGTTTCACCCTCATCTATTAATGGCAACTGTGCTTTATACATTAATGGCTGTTACTTTTGAAATTATTTATCAAAATCTGCTGCATAAAGTCCATAATGTCCCCGGCACTTACTGGATAGCCAGGTATCTGGGACTGCCTTTTTTCCATATTCTATTACTGACCGGATTTATTTATATGAGTTATCCTGTGCTCTTTGGGCTGGAAAGTTATAATGCTGAGGGGCTGCGTATTCTGCCGACTCTAAGTCAGCTGCTTAATAATAAAAGCGGACCAACCATGCAACTGATTAATACTCTATTTGTGATCAGTGTCCTGCTGCCGCTAGTACCACTAATCAGACAATTTATGGCCCTGATCCTGCCGCTTCAGGCCATTGCCGGCAGTGCCGTATTATACGACTGGCTGGCACAGTACACCGGACAGAATTTTTCACTGTTTCCAGGCTGGTATATTGCCGGACTGATTCTACTCTTTTCATTTGTCTCAGAACTGATTGCGCGTATGCTGGCAAACGTATTGAGTCAGTGGTTCAATGTTCAATATCATCCTCATGATATACAAAAAGTGGTTTATAAGAGCAGTTTACTCATCCTGCAGGTACCTGTTTTACTGCTTTATACCTTAAATCTGAAGTAACTATTTTCTTCGCCAGCGGGTTCCCTCAGGGGTATCTTCCAGTAGTATATCCGCCTCATCCAGCACCTCACGAATACGGTCTGATTCCATCCAGTTTTTTTCTACCTTGGCCGTTGCCCGCTGAGCAATCAATTCATTAATTTCATTATCAGACAGACCGCCTTCGGAAGAACTGCCCTGCAGAAATTGCCGGGGCTCATTTTCCAGCAGCCCCAATATATCAGCCAGATATTTAATCTGAGCAGCAAGCTTTTGAGCGAGTTCCCTTGCCGAAGTTTTTAAACGGTTCAGTTCATGGCTCATATCAAATAATACTGAAATGGCTTTGGGGGTATTAAAGTCATCATCCATAGCCTGAAAAAAACGTGACCCATAATCACTGTTTTCATCCAGAGCAACATCCGCTGGTTCAACATCCAGTAAGGCCTGATATAAAGTGTTCAGAGAGGCTTTGGCCCGGTCCAGGTTTTCATCGGAATAGTTTAAGGGACTCTGATAATGACTGTTGAGAATAAAATAACGGATCACTTCCGGAGCGTAGTTTTTTAGCACATCTCGGATAATAAAGAAATTACCCAGAGATTTGGACATTTTTTCGTCATCCACCCGGACAAAACCATTATGAATCCAGTAATTAACAAATTTATGGCCGGTACAGCCTTCAGACTGGGCAATTTCATTTTCATGGTGTGGAAATTTCAAATCCAGACCGCCACCATGAATATCAAAATGATCGCCTAAACATTCTGCAGACATGGCAGAACATTCTATATGCCAGCCGGGACGACCTTTACCCCAGGGGGAATCCCAATAAGGTTCTCCGGACTTGGCCATTTTCCATAACACAAAATCAGCGGGATCACGTTTGGCCTGTTCTACCTCTACCCGACTGCCGGATTGTAAATCCTGCAGATTTTTTCTGGATAATTTACCATAATTTTCAAACTTGCTGACCTGATAATAGACATCTCCATTATCACCCTGATAGGCAATATCCTTATCTATCAGGATCTGGATCATATTAAGAATATTGTCCATATGTTCTGTGGCACGCGGTTCAATATCCGGACGTTTAACACCCAGTGCATCCGCGTCTTCATGCATGGCAGCAATAAATCGACCGGTCAGGGTGCCGATATCTTCACCATTTTCTATGGCACGAGCAATAATTTTATCGTCAATATCGGTGATATTACGCACATAGGTGACATTATTTTCACCATAGATATGGTGTAAATAACGGTTTATGACATCAAACACCACCAGCACTCTGGCATGACCGATATGACAGAAATCATATACCGTCATACCACACACATACATTTTAACCTTACCCGCTTCTATGGGGATAAATGGTTCTTTTTTCCCACTCAGGGAGTTATGAATTTGCAACATATCAGTTCTTTAAATTAGTGTTACTACTTAGCAAAGTTACCGTATCTGCCTGCAGAGGCTCTAGAGTTCAAATTAGTTTTTATTTCCTATTTTAGCCCAGGAATCTCTTAAACCTACGGTACGATTAAAAACCAGTTTTTCAGAGCTGGAATCGGGATCGGTAGTAAAATAACCTTCCCGCTCAAACTGATAGGAGTCCCCTGCCTGAGTATCAGCCAGAGATATTTCTGCACGGGCATCGGCTTTAATCATCAGTGAGTCCGGATTTAGAAAATCCAGAAAATGGCTGTTTTCATCTGCGTGAGTTTTAGCCGCTCCATCGGGATTTTCAACACTGAACAGGCGATCATATAAACGTATTTCCGCTGGTACGGAATAGCTTTCAGAAACCCAGTGAATAACCCCTTTTACCTTGCGTCCTTCAGGCTTTTTACCCAGTGTATCCGGGTCATGAGTACAACGTAATTCAATAATATTGCCAGCATCATCCTTAATGACTGAATGGCATTTAATCACATAAGAGTTTCTTAAACGTACTTCTTTATCAATGCTCAGACGTCTGTATTTTGGCGGTGGCAGTTCTTCAAAATCACTGTGATCAATATAAATTATCCGAGTCATTTTCAGTTCCCGGCGCCCCATAGACTCATCTTTAGGATGTCTGGGTGCCGATAAGTCTTCAACCTGATCATCGGCAAAACTTTCTATCACGACTTTTAAGGGATTGATCACACACATGGCACGAGGTGCTGTATGTTCCAGATCCTCACGGATACAGAACTCCAGAGTACTCATATCCACAACACCATCCACTTTAGTCACCCCAATCCGGTCACTGAAATCACGCAGGGAAGCCGGTGTATAACCGCGGCGTCTTAAACCGGATATAGTCGGTAAGCGGGGATCATCCCAGCCATGCACATGCTTTTCATCCACCAGCTGTTTTAATTTTCGCTTACTGGTAATGGTATAATTTAGATTTAAGCGGGCAAATTCAATCTGCTGCGGATGACAGGGGGTCTGCAGTTGATCCAGCACCCAGTCATATAACGGCCGGTGGTCCTCAAACTCCAGGGTACACAGGGAGTGAGTAATACCCTCAATGGCATCCGACAGACAGTGTGTATAATCATACATAGGATAGATACACCACTGCTTACCGGTCTGATGATGCTCAATCTTACGAATGCGATAAATAATGGGATCGCGCATATTAATATTCGGCGAGGCCATGTTAATTTTGGCTCGCAGGACTTTTTCGCCCTCATTAAACTCACCCTGTTTCATACGCTCAAACAAGGCCAGATTTTCTTCTACCGTCTGCTCCCGATAGGGGCTGTTTCTGCCCGCCTGTGTTAATGAACCCCGATATTCCCGTGCTTCTTCCGGTGACAGTGAGCAGACATAAGCCTTACCCGTTTTAATCAGTTCAATGGCATAGTCGTATAACTGCTGGAAATAATTTGAGGCATATTTAGGTTCACCACCCCACTCAAAACCCAGCCAGGTGACATCTTCTTTAATGGAATCAACATATTCCACATCTTCTTTTTCTGGATTGGTGTCATCAAAACGTAAATTACAGACCCCGTTATAATCCCGCGCCAGCCCAAAATTCAGACATATGGATTTAGCATGACCAATATGCAGATAACCATTAGGTTCAGGCGGAAAACGAGTAACGACCTTACCGTTGTTCTTATTATTTTTTATATCATCATCAATAATATGTCGAATAAAATTACTGACGACTTTGGACTCATTACCAGGAGCATCACTCATATTGCTTATTAATTCCGTTATTATGTAAAAATCAGGTTAATCTTTCACTGCAACCAGTGATTTTAATGAATTGGCGCACAAAAATAAATCAAATACTCTTTAATCAGAACATTAAAACCGTTATATTGATACAAATTCATCTACAAACCAGGTATATAAGAAATATGACGACCATTAAACAACTAATTCTTACACTATTTTTACTGACATTAACCCTGAGTAGTTTTGCAGCTGACACCGTTAAGGTACAGATGATCACCACAAAGGGGGATATTGTGCTGGAACTGTATCCTGACAAAGCCCCCGTAACGGTTAAAAATTTCCTTAATTATGTTGAAAACCACTTTTATAGAAAAACTATATTTCATCGTGTCATTGATGGCTTTATGATCCAGGGCGGCGGCTTTACCAATGCCAGGGATCGCAAGAAAACTCTCAGCCCGATTAAAAACGAAGCGGATAACGGTCTGAAAAATGATCGCGGCACTATTGCTATGGCCAGAACCCGTGACCCGCATTCTGCCACTACCCAGTTTTTTATTAACCTGAAAAACAATGATTTTTTAAACTATACCCGTAAAACTCTGAACGGCTGGGGTTATACCGTGTTTGGTAAAGTGGTTAAAGGCATGGATGTAGTGGGTAAAATTGCCAAAGTCAAAACCACTCGTGCAGCGGGACAACAGAACATCCCGGTTGATCCGATTTATATTGAAGATATAAAAATAATAAAATAAGCCTGCCCCCTTGAATATCAGACCTTTTGTCCCCAAAATTCAATCTGGCTATTTTAATAATTTAACGAACACGGTTTACCCAGCAGCTCGCCTTAAAAGAAGAGGCTTTTGGGAAATAATTGTCACCTCTGCTATCCTCGACCTTAAGAACGAGGCCTTACGAGGTGCTGGGTAAACCGTGTTTTATCAGTTTTAAAAACGATGGAAACATTATGATAAAAATGCAAACTAACCATGGTACGATTAGCATTGAACTCGATCATGAAAAAGCACCTGAAACCTGCGCTAACTTTGAACAATATGTAAAAGACGGTTTTTATGACGGCACCATTTTTCACCGTGTCATTGATGGATTTATGGTTCAGGGTGGCGGTATGGAACCCGGCATGAATGAAAAAGAAACCCGCGCCAATATTAAAAACGAGGCCAGTAACGGCCTGAAAAATAAACGCGGTACACTGGCTATGGCCAGAACTCCGGATCCTCACTCCGCATCCTCTCAGTTCTTTATTAATGTTAAAGATAATAACTTCCTGGATTTTCGCAGTGAAACCCCTGACGGCTGGGGCTATTGTGTCTTTGCTAAAGTAGTAGACGGTATGGACGTAGTCGATGCCATTAAATCCGTAGCCACCGACAATGCCGGTTTCCATCAGGACGTACCTGTTGAAGATGTGGTTATTGAAAAGGTAACCATCGAATAAAATTTTCGATGACAGGACTGCTGATCTGAGTTGTTTTATAATAATAACAGCAGTCCATTACTTATGAAACTACTTTTTATCTCCGACCTGCACCTTGATCCTCAACGCCCTGATATTCAACATTGTTTTGATAATTTTGTCTCTTCCTGTCTGCAGAATAATAGCGACATTAAAGCCCTCTATATATTAGGTGACCTGTTTGAAGTCTGGCTGGGTGATGACGCCTCTTTATCCAGCTATTCTTCAACCATTGAACAACTTAAGCAATTAAATCAAAAAGGTATTCAGGTATTTGTTATGCACGGCAACCGGGATTTTCTACTCGGCCCGGCATTTGCAGAGGCCGCCCGATGTCAGTTAATCCCGGACCCTTATCCATTGCGCATTGAAACCCAAAAAGGTATCGAGACCATTCTACTCTCACATGGGGATATCCTGTGTACCGATGATATAGGATATATGAGCTTTAGAAAAATGGTGCACAATCCTGACTGGCAAAAAGATTTTTTATCTAAAACAATAGACCAGCGCATTGCCATAGCCTCATCCATACGCCAGCAAAGCAAAAAAAGAGGTCAGCAGAAACAGGCTGAGATTATGGATGTTAATCAACAGACGGTTGAACTGTTAATGTCCGAATATAACACCAGCACCTTAATTCACGGCCATACCCACCGACCTGATACACATCGGTTCACACTCAATATCCAGCCCGTGCAACGTATTGTATTACCCAACTGGTCACCTGATGCAAAAGCATACCCACTCACCATCGGCTCAGATTAAATACCTTGTACATTAAGTAAAAGCTATCCAGGGACTGTTGTTCTTTCATCTATTGTCTTATTTTGAGAAAGTACTCTGCTTATGCTAGAATGTTGCGCTTTATAAAAGTTTAATATACATATTGACCCGTTTTAAGTCATTCTTTGAGGTTTATTAATGTTCTCTAAATTAATTCCAACCATCATTTTGTTATCTGGTTTTTTCAGTAACACCTATGCGTTTCAATTTCCACTGGAAATTATTGATTATATGGACGATGCAACTATTATTGTTTACGCTAAAAAAGATGATATCAATAAGACCTCCACATGGATCCCCGGTGATACTGCACCGCCATTAACCATTGAAAAGCTGGTATCAACCGTTAACAGCTGGTTAAAGACACGACCAAAAATGCAAAATTTAAAAATTAATGAAATTGAATTAAAGCAAGTTCACAAACATGAAAAAGATAATTACTGGTATTATCTGATACAGCTTAAAAACAAACAGAATGTTAAATATATTGCCATACTTATGAATGGCCAGATCCTCCCGGCTATTAAAGAGCCGAAATCATACAAATAAATATGCATGCCTTTGACCTGAATAACTCAGTTAAACCTACTACGATGTCCAGAGTGCTGGACATTCTCGCTACGATTCAACTGATTTATTCAGGTTAAAACACCGGAGGGAGGGTGCTCACTAATTATTAACTTCATCATTGCACCTCCGTTAACCTTAAATTTTTTCCAGTTAGAGCGAAGTTTGCAATGAATTTAATATCTTTATTTCCGTTTCTTAAATGGTTTAAACTGGTTACCAGAGAAACACTCAAAGCTGATTTTTTAGCCGGTCTGACAGGCGCAGTTATTGTACTTCCCCAGGGCGTTGCCTTTGCAACTATTGCCGGACTACCGCCTCAATATGGTCTTTATACCGCAATGGTTACCCCTATTATTGCGGCGCTTTTCGGCTCTTCTTACCATCTTGTTTCCGGGCCGACTACAGCAATCTCTATTGTTGTTTTTTCTGCCATAAGCAATCATGCGACACCCGGCACACCAGAATTTATTTCTTTAGCTCTGACCTTAACCTTTCTTGCCGGGGTCTATCAGCTTGCTTTTGGTCTTGGCCGCCTGGGCTCTCTGGTCAACTTTGTTTCACATACTGTTGTTATCGGTTTTACAGCCGGAGCTGCCATTCTGATTGCAACCAGTCAGATGAAGCATATTAGCGGCATTACTATTCCCAAAGGCGAAACATTTTTACATGTCTGGATGGATATTTTTGCTGATATAGGGCATATAAACCCTTATCTTATAGCCATCGCGCTGGTGACATTAGTAACCGCCTTAATCACTAAAAAAGTTTTCCCAAAAATACCTAACCTGCTCATTGGCATGGTTGTGGGCAGTTTTCTTGCTCTGTATTTCAAGCAAAGCACCGATTCAATAAAACTGGTCGGCGAAATTCCTGCTCACTTACCCCCTATATCCACCCCTGATTTTTCCTGGGAAGCAATTAAATCTCTTGCTCCTGAAGCCTTTGCAGTAGCATTGTTAGGCCTGATTGAGGCAGTGTCCATTAGCCGGGCAGTAGCCAGTAAATCCAATCAGCGCATTGATGCCAATCAGGAGTTTATTGGCCAGGGTTTATCCAATATGACAGGCAGTTTTTTCTCAAGCTATGCCGGTTCCGGTTCTTTTACTCGTTCAGGAATCAATTATGAAGCCGGAGCAAAAACCCCTTTCTCAGCAATTTTTGCAGCCATATTATTAATGTTAATTGTGCTGCTGATTGCGCCCCTGACAGCCTATTTACCGGTGGCCGCAATGGGTGGTGTCATTTTATTAGTGGCTTATAACCTGGTTGATTTTCATCATATCAAGCAGGTTTTAACCATGAGTAAGTCTGAAACTGCCATTCTTTTAACCACTTTTTTCGCCACACTCTTTTTAGAGCTGGAATTTGCCATTTATCTGGGCGTCATCTTATCTCTGGTATTTTTCCTGGCAAAAACATCCACCCCTCATATTCCGAGCTTATCAGTTGACCCGTCAACAGAACATCGCAAGCTGGTCAATATTGAAAAGAAACCATTAAAACAATGTCCTCAGATAAAAATCATCAGAATTGATATGTCTGTTTATTTTGGTTCCATTAATTACATTCAGAATCGTCTTGCACGTATTGTTGAAAATGAGCAAATCAAACATATCCTGATTGTTTCCAGCGGTATTAATTTTATAGATCTGGCTGGAGCTGAAGCTCTGGTTATAGAAAACAGACGTTTGAAAGCCATGGGCGGCGGGCTTTATTTTGTCGGTATTAAGTCATCTGTTTATGAATTTGCCGCAAAATCCTGCTTTATACACAATATTGGCCCCAGTCATTTTTTTGATACCAAAAAAGAAGCCCTTCAGGAACTCTATAATAGAGTTGATAAAGACGTCTGCGCCAAGTGTAATGCCCTGATTTTTAAAGAGTGCAATTAAAACATTAAAGTCATCTATCCTGTGTGATTTGAATCACTGCAGATAAAACTCTGGCGTCATATAATCTCCTTAGTTTATTAAACCGTAACTACTCAGCGTATTCATCTTTTACCCCATTTCGGCGTTATTTTCGTACTCGAATGGTCACATATTTGTATATGCTCACATTCTCCGTGCGCCTCTTTGAGGTAGCGAAGCTATTGTGCCTTGAACTGTGGCAAAATCTAAACACGCTGAATAGTTACATTAAACCTAAATAAATCAGTTGAACCTACTGCGAATGTCCATAGCACTAAATCTACAAAGCTTTCCAGAATATTTTGACTTCACCCGTAGGGTGACTACGAATAAAGCCAAAATAACCTGTAAAACCTTGTATCTCCAGCACTCTGATCATTCTCGCTACGTTTCAACTGATTTATTTAGGTTAAACCTTTTATAAATTTTTATAATTTATTTTTTTAGGAGATCAATTCAATGTATGAGATGAACATTACCCTACTCGGTAACTTTAATGACATTAAAGAAAAACTACTGGCCGTTTTAAAGGAACAACAACTTGGGGTTGTCAGTGAAGTTGATGTACAGGCCACCATGAAAAATAAACTGGATATAAGTATCCCGGCTTATCAGATACTGGGTGCCTGCAATCCTAAACTGGCACTGCAGATTATTGAAGAGGATCCCAATGCGGGAAATTTATTACCCTGTAATTTTATTTTGCGTGAAGCAGAAGCGGGTAAAATTGTAGTCAGTTTTATGGATCCCGTCACTGTTTTAGGACTGGCAGAATCCGACAACATTAATAAAATTGCTCAAACGGCTAAAGAAAAAATTCAACGTGTACTGACAAAACTTGCCAAAGTCTAAAATAACTCCTGGTGAATGGATTAGGGACTGTTTATTTTTCAGATGTCTGATAAAAATGGTAGGTATTTCTACCCTCCTGCTTTGAACGATACATGGCAATATCTGCTTTTTTTATTAGCTCTTCGGGGTCTTCAGAATCATCGGGAGACAGGCTGATACCGATACTGGATGTCACAAACAGTTCATGCATATTAAAATGTACTGACTGCTGTAAGGAATGGTTAAGTTTTTCCACCACTTTTTTTACATCGTTAATATCCGAGACTGATTCCATAATCACAATAAATTCATCACCGCCAATTCGGGCCACGGTATCTATGGCTCGTACACTGGATAGTAGTCGTTTAGCCACAGACTTTAGCACTTCATCACCGGCAATATGTCCAAGACTGTCATTTATTTCCTTAAATTTATCAAGGTCAATATACAATAGTGCCGTGTGTTTTTTAATGCGCTTAATTTTCTTAATGGACTGTTTTAGCCGATCCAGTAACAAAATACGGTTTGGCAGACCTGTCAGTGGATCATGATGGGCAATATGTTCCAGAGACAGCTGATTTTTTAACATTTTCTGTCTTGCAAGCTCACGTTTTGTAACATCAATCAATATTCCCTGATAATGGGTAATATCACCCTGCTCATTTCTAACAACAGTCGAAGTATCTTCCACCCATTTCACCATACCGTTCCTGGTAATAAACCTATAAGGTTTGTGGGTAAACTGCAGGCTCTGTTTATTAGAAATCATGTCTCTATTAACCTGTTCAATATCATCAGGATGGATAATGCTATTATAATTCACCTTACCGGTAATAAATTCATTAGCGGGATAACCTAATAAATTTACTACATTTTCTGAAACAAACTGCACCGGCCAGTTAGCCGAATTATTCCAGACAAATGCCACAACTGGACTGGCATTAATAATATCATTGGTCAGGTGCAATTCTTCAGTTTGAATAATATCTTCCAGCTCCTGCAGGGTTTTTTCAACATCACTTAGGGTATTAAGTGTATTGAAACTACTATTTTCAACTTTTAGTCTGTTAAGAATTCTGCTTTCTGAAATGCTTTTTATCAAGCTAATTAATATTTTTGGGTCAAAAGGTTTGACCAGAACACCACTTACTCCCAGTTGCTCCACAATCTGTTCACTGGAAAAAGAGGCATTGCTACTGAAAACAATAAAATCAGTATCCGGGTGTTCAAGTTTTATTATATCCAGTACCTGCAGACTATTAGCCTCAGAGCCATTTAAATCCAGCAATACCAGATCAAAATGTTTATGGTTCATTAAATCCAGAACCTGCTGTTCATTTTTGGCCACAACACATGACAGATCATAGGCTTCCAGCAAATCCCTGAGACTTTCTCGCATACGTAAATCATTATCAGTAACAAGAATTGATAATGATTGAGCCTGTACCACTGGAGACATATTTGTTACCTGATTAGTGTCCATCCAGAAATTGCCTTCCTGGCAATTGTCCGGAACGTAAAAGAAAAAGTGTGATTTTTCTTTTACTCCATTTTTGAAACTTGCTATTTGCTGCCCGCCCGGCTGGCAAAATAACTGGCTCTAAGTAAAGCTGAGTTCTGGGCCGTTTCAGACTCTACTAACACAGATTCCTGAACAGCTGTTTCTGATAAAGTACCTGATTGATGCAGATTATTTAAAACTATTTCTGAATCTGTTTTACCATCATCAGCCATGGCGACTTCTGCCAGATGTTCGCTTAAGCCGGTTTTCTTCAGAGCAGGATTAC